>JBDHQG010000176.1:0-7779 GCA_039806925.1 Limisphaerales bacterium | reverse complement strand
CCCTGCACCAGCCGGCTGCCGGGAATGGAGATGAGCAACGGCTCGCCCTCGGGGAACGCCAGCTGCGCCTTGGTCGTGGCGCTGATCGTTCCTGCCGGAAGACGCACGCGGGCGACCTCCTCCCCGTTCAAATAGAGGATCGCGCCGTCATCCAGATAAGCCGTCGCCTGCAGGGTCAGCCCCGCCGTCTGGCCGGAGTAGTTGAAACGCGTGCGGAAGTAATACGTGATCCGGCCCGGGACCAGCGCGAGCGGCGTGCGAATCGCCGCCGGATACGGATACGGAACGTCCCCCTCCACGCCGAAAAGACCGGTGCCGGACGGCCACGAGTTCTCCGCGGAAAAATTGTTCGCCCGCCATGAAGCCGGTAGGACGGCGCCCGTGTCGTTGTAGCGCCACGTCGCGCCGGTCAAATCAACCAATGTCTCCGTCACCTGCGCCCGCAGCAGGGGCGACGCCAGCGCCAGCAACGCTCCCACGAGCAGCCGGAGGCACACGCTTCGCCAGCCGCGACGAGGGCAGGCCAAAGGCCGGGCGGTATGGTGGAGAGGGTTCACGCAACGATATTACAACACAGGTCGGCGCGTGGCGCAACGGCCGGGAAGCTCCGGTTTGGCACCGGCGGAGCGTCACTCCTTCGTCTTGATGCCGCGCAGATGTTGATCAAACCAGTCGGCGAACAGCACCAGGTCTTTTTCCATGTCCTTCCAGCCGTGGTCGGCGCCCGGACGCGTGATGACCTTGCAGACCGCGCCGGCTTCCTGGCATTTCTTCTCGTAGAGTTGCGCCTGATAGATCGGCACGAGCTTGTCGGCATCGCCGTGAATGATCAGCGCCGGCGCGCTGTTCGAGGTCACAAAGTTCAGCGGCGAAATTTCCCTGCCGAGCTCGGCGCGGCCTTCCGGCGTGTCGGACTTGGGGCCGAACGCGCCCTTGAACTGCGTGCCGACTTTTCCGATGCCCACCTGGTTGTCGCCCGGCGCGCCCCAGTTCTCGAAATCGGTCGGCGGAAAGAAGCACGCCACGGCATGAACCGCGCTGCTCGCGCGATCCGCGAGATCCTTCGCCGTGGGGCTGCCCGGCCTGCCCTGCGTGCCCATCGCCAGCGACAAATGCCCTCCCGCGCTGCCGCCCGTGATGCCAAACTTGTTCGTGTCAATTCCCCAGCGCGACGCGTTGTGGCGCACGTAACGAATCGCGCGATGAATGTCGTTCTGGATTTCGGGAATCTGGAACTTCGGCTGGCACGCGTGAACCACGGCGAACACCGTGTAGCCGCGTTCGAGGAACGCGTGATACATGCGCGGGCTGACGGCGTCGTGCGACGAAACGAATCCGCCGCTGACCATGAAGAACACCGCCGCGCCGTTCTTCTGCTCCGGCTCGAAGACGTCCAGCGTGAGGGCCGTGCCGAACTTGCGGGAATAGATCACGTCCTCCGTGCGCTTGTAGCCCACCGGCTTGGACGACTGGGCCGGCGCGGAAGCGGTGATGAAACCAACAAGGATGAGGAACAGGATGGCTCGTTTCATGGCGGTGCGAATGAATGCTGCGGGTTGAAGTTTCCGCGAGACTAGGCCCACGCGCCGCGCGTGCAAGCCACATTCCATGACGCGTTTGAACGAGGCGCGTCGCCTGGGTCCCGGTGGAAAGCCGAGCCTGCTGTTCCCGGCGGCAACTTTGTCGCAGAGTCAAAAGACGGGGCTGTTCACCATCTCATACGCGCATGGGCTGTCGGCAGGTCGCCCGTTCCCCGCCGGAACTCAACGGCGTCGTTCCGGCTCAGTAATCCAGGCACTCGCGCACCGTCTTTGCGAGCAGCGGGGGAGGGTAGGGCTTTTGCAGGAAGCGCGTGTCATCGAGCGGCATTTCACCTCCCATGACGTCGGCGCTGTAGCCGCTGGTGAAGACGACTTTCAAATCGGGCTTGCGCCGCCGGAGCTGGTCGGCGAGATCGCGGCCGGTGACGCCTTCGGGCATGACCATGTCGGTGAGGAGCAGGTCGATCTTTCCTTCGTGCTGGTCCCAGATCTTCAGGGCCTCGACGCCGTTGGCCGCTTCGAGAACCTCATACTTGTAATCCTTGAGAATGAGGCGGGCGAGCTCGCGCAGCATCGGCTCGTCTTCCACGAGCAGGATGGTTTCGCTGCCGCCCTTGACGCTGGGCCGGTGGGGGGCGCGTTCAAAGGTGGTGTCGTATGATTTCTCCGTGACGGGCAGGAAGATGTTGAAGGTGGTGCCCAGCCCCAGCTCGCTGTCGACTTCGATCCAGCCGTCATGCTGCTTGACGATGCCATAGACCGTGGCCAGGCCGAGGCCGGTGCCTTTGCCGACCTCCTTGGTGGTGAAGAAGGGCTCGAAGATGCGGCTCACCGTTTCGCGGCTCATTCCCACGCCGTTGTCGGTGACGCTCAGCCGGGCATACTCCCCGGGTTTCGCATCGGCGTGGAGCTGGGTGTAGAAATCATCGATGGTCGCGGTGCTGGTCGAGATGCGCAGCGTGCCGCCCTTGGGCATGGCGTCGCGCGCGTTCACCGAGAGGTTCATGATGATCTGGTCGATCATGCCGGCGTCCGCCTCGATGGGCGACAGGCCCGGTTCCGTGCGCGTTTCGAGCGTGATGTGTTCTCCCAGCAATCGTTCGAGCAGCTTGCTGACGCTGGCGATGACCTTGTTGAGATCGAGGACGCGCGGCTGAAGCTTTTGTTTGCGGCTGAACATCAGCAGCTGTCGCGTCAGGCTTGAGGCGCGGCGCGCGGAGGCGGAGATGAGCTTGAGCGGCTCCACCAGATCCTGGCGGTCGCTGCAGGCGTCGATCAGGCGGTCGCTGTGGCCTTGGACGACGGTGAGAATGTTGTTGAAGTCATGCGCGACGCCGGCGGCGAGCTGGCCGATGGATTCGAGCTTCTGCGAATGCCGCAGCTGGGTTTCCAGGTTCAGGCGCTCGGTCGCGTCGACGCCGTAGCAATGCACGACCTGGCTGGTGACGATGGGGAGGAAGGACCAGGTGATGGTGCGTCCGTTGATCTGGATTTGCTGCGAGAGCTTGCTGTTGCCCTGCCGCAGGCATTCCCGGGCGATGGATGCGGCGTTGCGCGGCAGGATGGCCTCCGGCTGGGTGACGCCCAGTTGCAGCGCCATTTCGCGCGCGGCATTGTTCAGGTAGGTGAGCGTCCCGTCCGCGGCGAGCTCCATCACCGGGTCGGGGTTGAATCGTGGAAAGGCCGCGAGCTTCTGAATCTCGGCCTCGGCGCGCTTGCGTTCCGTGATGTCGGTGAGCGTTCCGGAGACGCCGGCCGGCCCGGCGGCGCTGCTGAAGAGGGGCTGCGCGTAAACTTCCATCCAGCGGAACGTGCCATCCTCGGCCAGGTAACGCGTCTCGTGCCGGCAGTCGCTCTTGTGGTGTCCGGCGACTTCACGAATGGCCTCGACGTGGTGTTCCCGATCCTCGGGATGGATGTATTCCGCGAAGGAGGTGCCGAGGGTCTGGCGGACTTTGAAGCCGGTGATTTCCGTCCACGCCGGATTCAGGAACGACCACTTCCCATTGACGTCGATCTGGAAGATGACTTCCTTGATGCTCTCGACGACGGTGCGGTAGCGGACCTCGCTGGCGTCGAGGGCCTGGGCGGAGCGCTTGCGCTCGATGCAGAGCGCGATGCCGTTTGCGACGGAGGCGAGCTCCCGCAGGGTTGAGTCGTTCAGCTGCCTTTGCGCGAAGAGCGACATGATGCCGACCAGCCGATCCTCGAGGGTGAGCGGGTAGCCGGCGTAGGAGATGATGCCTTCGCGCGCGGCCCAGACCTGATCGACAAAACGTTTGTCGCTGGAAACCCGCGGGATGAGCAACGGCTTCCCCGGGGCGGCCTGCTTCAGATCGATGTTGAGCTTCGGCGCCTGGTGGGCGAGGTCGCCGGTGTCCGCCAGGACGCCCGCGCTGGCGTGGAGTTTCAGGGCACCGGATTCGGGCTCATGAATCCAGACGCGCGCCAGGGCGACGTCAAGGTAGTGCGCCATCGCGCTGGCGCAGCGTTGCAGGATGGAATCGAGGGAATCGCCGCGGGTGAGGGCCAGGCCGATCTCTTCGCCGAACGCGGCGAGCCGGGCCTGTTCGGCCGAGGCGAGATCGGCGGCGCGTTTTCTTCCGATGGCGTAGCGGATCGAACGTTCGAGGATGCTGGCTTCAAGCCGGCCTTTGACGAGGTAGTCGGCCGCGCCGGCCTGCATCGCCTCCAGGTCGATTTCATGCTCGCCCTGGCCGGTGAGCAAAATGACGGGCATGACGCAGCCCTGTTCGACGGCGGCCTTCAGCAGCTCAACGCCGTTGTGGGCGCCGAGGCGGTAATCGACGAGGCAGATGTCGTGCTGGTTCCGGATCATCACTTCAAGGCCGGCGGCAAAATTCTTCCGCCAGTCGATGGTGACCTGGCCGCCCCGGAACTCGGCGAACAGATCCCTTGCGAGAATGTAGTCATCTTCATCATCCTCGACGAGAAGGACGCGCACGGCGGCGTTGTTCGGCAGGGAGTCCATCCTGTTCAAGCGGCCTGTTGGGGCGGAAGTTCCACCAGCTCGAACCAGTAATGGACGAGATCGGCCATGACCTTCACGAGGGTTTCAAACGACACGGGCTTGGTGATGAACGAGTTTGCGCCGAGCTCGTAGATCCGGCTGATGTCGCTGTCGGCCTTCGAGGTGGTGAGCACCACCACCGGGATGGCGCGCAACAGCGGATCGGATTTGATCTCCTGCAAGGCCTCGCGTCCGTCCTTTCGCGGCATGTTCAGGTCGAGCAGGATCAGCCCCGGCTTCGGGGTGCCGCCAAGGCTGGCGTATTTTCCCTCGCGCCGGAGGAAGTGGAGCAGTTCCTCGCCGTTCTCGACGAAATGGAGCTCGTTCTCGATCCGGCATTCGCCCAGGGCGTCTTTGGCGAGCAGCCGGTCATCGGCGTCGTCATCGGCCATGAGAATGACAATGGATTTGTTGGAGGACATCAGGTGTCTTTTGCTTTCTTGGGATGGCGGACGGGAAGGGTGACGACGAATCGTGCGCCTTCGCCCGGCCTGCTGTTTGCGTGAATGGTGCCGCCGTGGCGGTCGGAGATGCGGCGGCACACGGCCAGGCCGACGCCGGTGCCCTCGAATTCCGTGCGGCCGTGGAGCCGCTGGAAGACGGCGAAAATCTTGTCGGAATACTTCTCGTCGAAACCGATGCCGTTGTCCTGAACGCTGAGCGCGCATTGCTCGGCATAGGGATCTTCGTCCGGCGAGCCGGCGAACGGGCTCGTGATGATCCGCGCCTCGATCCGGATGTGAGGCTGCGCCTCCGGCGGCTGAAACTTCAGGGCGTTGCCGATCAGATTCTGCAGCAGCTGGCGCATTTGCGTGGGATCGGCCTCGATCGTCGGCAGGGCGCCCGCCTCCACCCGGGCCTTCGTCTGCTCGATGCGCACCTCGAGATCGCTGAGGACGCCTTTGACGATGGTGTTCAAATCGACCGGCACGAAGGGCTGGGAAGCGCTGATGACGCGCGAGAAGGTGAGCAGGTCGCTGATGAGCGTGCTCATGCGCGCGGCCGCGCCCTGCATCCGATCCAGGTAGTCGCGCCCGTCCTGGAGCCCGACCGCATCGACCTTTGCCTTGAGCCGTTCGCCGAACGCCTGGATCTTCCGGAGCGGCTCCTGGAGATCATGCGAGGCGACGTAGGCGAACTGCTCCAACTCGGCGTTGGAGCGGGCGAGTTCGGCCGCCTTGCGATTGAGCGTGTCCTCGGCGCGTTTGCGTTCCGTGATGTCCTTGAAGACGACGACGGTGCCGATCTCCCGGTCGCATTCCATGATGGGGGCGCAGGTGTATTCGACCGGGAACGTCGAGCCGTCTTTGCGGTAGAAGAGTTCGCAGTCCGTCCGCGCCCGGTCCTCGCTGCGCCGGGCTTCGATGCGATTGGTGTCATGGCGGAAGATTTCGCCTTCCCAGCGGCCCATCATTTCTTCGGAGCTCCAGCCGGTGATCGCCAGGGTGGCCGGGTTGACGAAGATGATGCGAGCCTGGGTGTCGAGGGCATAGATGCCTTCGCCGGCGGAGTTGAGCATCGACTCATAGCGCTGCTTGAGCTTCTGAATTTCGAGGGTGCGGTTTTGGACGTGGAGTTCGAGCACGTCCTTGGAACGTTCGAGTTCCTTGGCCTGCATGGCCATCAAACGCTCGGCGCGCTGGCGTTCGCGAAGCTGCTGCTCCAGCTGTTCCTGGGTCGAAGCCATCCGGGTGATGCGTTCCTGGACGGTGTTTTCAATGGTGGCGGAAATCTCCTTGAGCTTCGACTGGAGCCGGATTCTTTCAGCTTCCGCCTGCCGGACGGACTCCTGGGCGGTGGTGAGTTGCGCCTGAACCTCCGCCATTTCGCCGCGCAGCCGGGCCGCGCGCCGTTGGTAGATGTGATTCCACGAGATGAAGATGACGAGGATGATGGCCAGCACGCCGCCGATGGTGGCGCTGACGGTTTGCATCAGGAGCAGGCGGCCCAGATGTTCGCCGGGAGATCGGGATTCGTGGAACAACCAGATGGCGGCGGCCAGGGTGACGATCAAGATGGAAAGATATAACGCGGACGCGACCCCGCTGGCCGGAGATCGCTTCGGTGTATCATCGCTTAAGTGGTTCTGGGTCAAAGTGCCCGCGCTCACTCCGGTAATATCGGAATCGGACAGGCCGTCTTTAGAGTTCCGGCCGCGCTGAAGCGGGTTGTCTCAACAAGTCATTGTTTCCACTGGTGCGCTGCTTTGCCTGCCTGCCGCCGCTGCATTGTTCCGGCTCCGGGCTCGACGGTTTATTCGCGTTGCCGGCGCGGGGGTCGTTCGCTAGACACTCTGTCCGTGAACCAGTCGCTCGACAGTTGTGGGATCATCGCCGGCAGCCGGGAGTTGCCGCTCCTGTTTGCCCGGCAGGCGCGCGTCATGGGGGTGAAGCGGCTGGTCGCGGTGGCGTTTGACGGGGAGACGGATCCTTCTCTGGCCGGATTGGTCGACGAGATCGAGTGGGTCAAGGTCGGCCAGCTTTCGAAAATGATCCGCGCGCTGGCGGATCGCGGGATCAAGCAGTGCGTCATGCTCGGGCAAATCGCGCCGAGGAACCTGTTCGACATCCGGCCGGACTTGCGCGCGATGGGGCTGCTGCTGCGGCTGAAGGAGAAGAACGCGCACACCATTTTCGGGGCGATTGGCGATGAGTTGGGAAAGGACGGCGTCGAGTTGATCGAGGCGACGCCCTGGCTGGAGCCATTGATGCCGGGGGCGGGTTTTGCGCTGGGCCCGAAGTTAACTTCGGAGCAGGAGGAGGATATCCGGTTTGGGTTCAAGATCGCGAAGGAGGTTTCGCGGCTGGAGATTGGCCAGCTGGTGGTGGTGAAGCACGGGACGGTGCTGGCCGTGGAGGGGTTCGAGGGAACGGATCGATGCCTGTCGCGCGGCGGCGAACTGGCGGGCAAGGAGGGGGGCGCGGTGGCGGTGAAGGTGGCAAAGGAACGCCACGACATGCGCTTTGATGTGCCGTGCATCGGCGCCCGGACGATCGAAACGTGCGCCGCGGCGCGCATCTCCGTCCTCGCCCTGGAGGCGGGCAGGACGCTGGCTATGGCGAGTTCGGCCAGGCCAACGACAAAATTGCCTTACACGCCGACCATTCTTCCCGGGTGCTTCCCCCAGACGGTAAGCCGTCGCGGGTCTTCGGCAGGTCGATCCTCGAGTTGGTCTTCAAACCACCGGTCGAGACCATGCCCGAGTTG
>JBDHQG010000175.1:0-7782 GCA_039806925.1 Limisphaerales bacterium | reverse complement strand
CGGCGGATGGCCAAGCTGCGTCAGCAAGCCCATGCTCACCAGTACCGGAATGTCGTGCGCGCCGCTGTTGAGCAGCGCCGCCGCCTGCCGCGTGTTCAACCGTCCCTGAAGTCGGCGCACATTGAGTAGTTCACGAACATGGGACGAAACCAGTTCCCCCGCGCCGGACGACTGCGCCGCCTTCCGGGCGGCCACCTGTTCATTCACGAACACGCTCATACGTCATTCCTTCGATTCGCCGTCTGGCACTCGTTGCGGGCACCACAGCCATTCTTACTGCGCAGAGTAACGGAGCACGATGAACTGCGTGTGTAAGTTCCACACCGAGTGTTGATCCGGCTGCATTGACCCGTCTTCACGCTATGTAGGCTATCTGAATCGAAGAAGTCGAAAATGTATCAGCTACACAAAATGAAGCCGGGCCACGGAAACCAAAACAGCGTTGGCATCTTCGAGGAAACTGCGGACATGGCATCGTCGTCATCCTGTCAGCAAACCACCTTTGACCTCGCGCAAGGTGCCCGTTGGGCACTTTCTGTTTTGGATTCGCTCGACGCTACATCCACCGAACAGAACTGCCCCACGGAACTTGCCTCCTCCACTCAAACACAGCATCGTGTCCCCGATGAAAGCGATGTCTTTCAGCGAAATGAAACGGGGGAAAGCGGAACGGCGAATGGCCTTGATCCGCCAGGTCCAACGGAGTCCGCAGGCCGCTGCCGCCATCCAGCGGCGCGTTTCTTTGGTCGGTAGCGTGAAGTGGCGCATCACCAATTTGAACGAGGTCGCCCGCGCCATTGCCAAGTGGGTATAAGCGGCGGGACTTCCAACAACTCCTCTCTGTCGCTTCACGAAGCCGGGTGAAGCATCCCGGACAATCATTCACTGAAGCTGTCCTCTGGACTTGGCGATCATTTCCCGCACGGCTTGATCCCCGGTCACATCATGGAGTTCACCTCCGCGCGAACGGCGCAGCGGCAGGCCGCTTCCCGCCGTGAGGATCGCCCCGGCGTTTCCCTGACCCGCTGCGGTCGAGAGCGATGTCAACACGCCGGCCACTCCCGCCGCGCCAGCCGTGGCCAGCGGAAGCCCGGCCGGAGCCATCTGCGCCGCCGCCCTCGTCGTGGTGTCGGCGGTTTGCACGAAACCGCCAATTGCCCCGCCGATCAATTCGCCGCCCGCCAGCGCGCCGCAGGTAAAGACCTTTTGAATCACAAGCGGCGCGGCCACGGTGCTGAACACGATCCAGAACGCGAGCACGGCGACGCCCAGCGACGATTGCAACTGATAGACGGTCGCCGTGGGGTCGATGAACTTGAGCGAGGGATCGGTCATGAAGTCCAGAATCCCCTGCTTGATGAGCGCCGCCACGGCCCAGCCCAGCGGCCACAGCAGCACGCCGACCAGATGCGTGAGATAACGGTTGCCGATGTCCCGGAGCGGACGCACCGCCATGAAGCCAATCATCAAAGGCGAGAGCGCATAGCCGGTGAACAGGATGAACTTCTGGATGATGTAGGCCCAGAACAGCAACAGCGCGGCGAACTGTCCGACGAGCCACAGAATGCCCGACACCAGCACCTCGACGGTGAAACCGTTGAGATCGCCGAGAATATCCCACCATGAGCGATCAGAACCTGTGTCGCGTTTGACCACGAGGAGCGCGTTGTACTGGTCATGCACGTTCACCGGGTCAACACCCAGGCCGCTCAGGATCGAATCTTGCAGCAACGCCTGCACTTGATTTCCCCATTGCGGCAGCATCACGAGCAGGGACGTGAGCACCAGCAGGCGTACCAGATGGAGCATCAGCCTTTTGCCCGTGAGGCCGCGCACGACGAACAGGATCGTGCCGACCGTGAACAGCAGGAACGCCACCAGCCGCAAGAGTTCGTGCAGTTCGGCGCATTTCTGGATGAACGTCGGAAAGAGACTCTCGAAGGTGGCCACAACTCTGGTGCATCACCGCATCACGGGAGCCACGATACTGGAAGCGAACGCGCCACAGATGTATGTGATACACGAAATTATTCGATAACCGGCGCTCTGAATGTCCGGCTCTCGTGTGAATGCCCGGAAACTAGCCAGCCAATCGCCGACCCATTCCGCTCCCGTTTCGGTCGGGCCTGCATTTGCCAAATCCAAACGGAAGCATCCGTTGTCGCCTCCCATCCCGCCCGCCCAAACGTGCGCTGATTCGCGCGTCACACCAGGAATCAAGCCCGCCGCGACACATCCCGCGCAGCCACATTTTCACATGTTGCGGCTCCATTCGGAGCAAAGAATTGCGCCTCCTATACGTAGGCTTTTCGCACGGACGCCTCACCCCGAAGGATGTCCTTCGGTTTTTGTCCACGCACCACGCGCCATCCGGCGGGCCGGTTGAAATCAGTTGATCGACGTTGACGACTTCAACACCGCTCCACGCGCTTCAACGGAGCAGTTCAACGCGGCTCAACTCCGTTCAGCCCGGTGATTCAACGGTCGATCAACGGTCACCCGAATCAATTTTCAGTTTGAGGCCATCCGCCTTTTTGTCGGTCGTGACCAACGCCATTGCCCGCGCCGTGCTCCTGCGTCCGCGCGGCTTGGCAGCGGCGCGCTCGTCACGAACCGGCGAAGTGATCGCACGCTTCCGTCTGTCGTCCGACCGCGCGGTGTTTCGCTCGCAGCCGCTCGTCTCCACGCCCGCTTGTCGCCCAGCAGACCGAAGCGACGGAGGGGGAATCAACAGGAGGGGGCGCAGGCAATTTGCCGGGAAACAAGCATTGGCTTCAATGGCGCAAGCCGCAGATGGAAACTTGTCGTGAGACAGATGAATTTCGCGAGGATGGAGGAGCGCGGTAAAAAACTTACGCCTTGAGTGACAATCTGAAAGAGAGGTGAGGGGGCAAGGTTTCCTGCACTGTGGTCAATCCGGATAAATTCAGAATTCCGGCAGCAGCACGGTTCGCCCTTGAATGGGTGTGCCCCGTTGTTTCACAGGAACTGCGCTCAAACGTCAGCAACAAGATCGCGCAGGCGAACCTTCAACGCCTTGGCAATTTTCACCAAAGTGTCAAAGGAGGCGTTCCCAATGCCACACTCGATGTGACTGACGAAAACAGCGCTGAGGTCAGCCTTTTCGGCAAGGCTTTCCTGGCTCAATCCAGCTTCTTTTCGGTAGGCGCGAATTCGTTCAGCAAGGAGTCGGCGATGTTGCTGGACTGGCACAGCCTGTTACCGAACCAAGAAGCGCGCGACGGAACCATAAAGCATGTTTTAAGTTTCCTCTTGCCTTCCCATGCTGGCGGCGTAGAAACGAATCCGCTGGACGGGGAAATGGTTCCACTGAAGTCCGCCAGCAATGCCGTGGAATGAAATCGACTGTCGAACAGGGTAAAGCCATCGGGCCGCGCTTTGGCTTGGTCGCCTGCCAGGTTTGGGTGACGACGCTCGGAATCACCGCCAACGATTTCCGGAGATACTTTGAAAGTTTTCCGTTCGATACTCGTACTAACAGGTAGAAGAAACATCAACCGGCCAACTCAAAAGGACGGGGGTCTAGCATGGAGAAAATGGTGTGGGACTTGAAAGCAGGAGACAGCACGGGCCATCAAGCGGCGCGTGGCCATCTGGTTTCCATCTCGACAAGCGACTCAAAAGGAGCGCGCGCCTGTTTCGATGCTGAGAAGGTGGTTGTCAGGTCAACGTCTTCGCACCGCTTGGCAAGTCCCGGCCATGTTCCGGTCGAGAAAACGACTCCTTCCAAGTTGACCAATACGTCCGACTGGATCGGCCAGATCACAAGAGTATGGTCCCGTGGTGGAACTCAGACGATGGAACTGGCCCGGTTGGTTTCAACGGCCCGGAAGCGGATGTGTTACGGCGAATGGACCGGGCTATGGCAGTCTGGAGAGATGCCCTTTTCCAAGCGCAAGGGAGAAATGCTGGTGAGAATCGGTGAACGGATGGGAGAGGGAGATGCGCAAACAATTGCGCGTCTTCCCACCGGCTGGAGTGTTCTCTACTGGCTGGCGCGACTGGAGTGGAAAACGCTCAAGAAACTCGCCGGGCAAGGAATCGTTCATCCGAAGCTCACATTGCAGGAGGCCAAAAGGCTGGCCTTCAAACCCAGAAGCCGTCCCGCGAAGAGCCTTTTCAACATCACCCGCCGGTTGAATCAGTTCCGAAATTATGTCCAGCGCACCCTGTGTGACTGGCGGAGGGAGGATCGGGAACTGGCCACGAAAGAACTCGCCCAATTGATCCAAGAGATCGGCGGCACGGATCGCAATGCCGCCCAGGCTCCTTCATTTCTCAAGCAACACCTGATTGCCACTCGTCCTTCACCGACACGGAATTCAACCGCCCACTCAAAATAACCGCATGAAAAACATCCTGTGGACTTCCGCCTGCATCGCCATGCTTGCTCTCCAAGCCACCGCTCAAGAACAACACGGCGCGGCAGCCAACAACAGATCGGAATCAAAGGTGGAGCCGACCATCGTGGAACGTGGACCGCATCACCGGGTATGGGAACGCCGGACGGTGCAGGTCTTGCCCATCGGCAGGAGTGTCACCAACCGCAGTTCCTACACGGAACTGGCGACAGGAATGCACTATCAGAAGGACGGCCAGTGGCTGGAGAGCAAGGAGAAGATTGAGTTGTTTGAAGGCGCTGCCGCCGCCCTTCAAGGTCAGCACAAGGCGGTCTTCAGCCAGAACATCAACACCAAGGGCGGCATTCTGGTGATCGCTCCCGATGGAAGTCGGCTGCGCAGTCATGTCCTTGGATTGGCCTATACCGATGCCGCCAGTGGCCAGAGCGTCCTGATCTCCGGGCCACGAGACTCCATCGGCGAAGTGGGCGGCAATCAGGTGTATTACCGGAACGCTTTCGACGGCGGGTTCCGGGCGGACATGCGATACACCTACACTCGTGGCGGTTTCGAGCAGGACGTTGTTATTCGTGAATCGCCTCCCTCTCCAAAACAATTCGGCTTCAATCCAGAAACAACCCGGCTGGAAGTGTGGACGGAGTTCATTGAGTCCGGCGATCCGGTCAAGAGCGTCACCGCGCT
This sequence comes from Limisphaerales bacterium, assembly GCA_039806925.1. Taxonomy (GTDB): domain Bacteria; phylum Verrucomicrobiota; class Verrucomicrobiia; order Limisphaerales; family JADJPG01; genus JADJPG01. The sequence goes on along the minus strand of JBDHQG010000175.1, from coordinate 2,719 downwards.
CAAGACGCTCGACGATCCGGCACTGCGCCAGGAAATGGCGGACCCAGATCTCACCGACGAGATGCTGGGCTTTGGTGCCATGTGGATCGGGCGCGGCAACGCCTTTCCCATCGAGCAAAACGGCGCGGAACGGGACGGGGGCACGACTCCAGTTGGAAAATCCTGGATCATGCTGGAAGGCCGTCGGTTTCTCATTGAGAAGGTGGACTACAAAGATGTCGAGGCACAGCTTGCGGAGTTGCCAAAATCAGCGTCCGTGGCAAAGCCGCGCACGAATCTGCAACAGGCAGGCATAGGCAGGAATTCGAGGCTTGGGTTGCTGGCGGGGCTGAATTCGCCTGAACGCAGCAAGGGTGAGATTGGGGCCGCGCCGATGCGAATGGCTTCGGCCATGCCTGCCGAAAAGGGATTTGTTTTGGACTATGTGCTGGCCAGCACGCAAACCAATGGCACGTTCCACGCGGACAAGACCTACTACTTGAGCGGGACAGTAAGCCTGTCCGGGACGAACTCTTTTGAGGGAGGAGCGGTGTTCAAATACGCCAACAACGCCTCGCTTGGCCTCATCAGCGTCAACTCAAACCTGAACTGGCGGGCCACGCCCTACCGTCCGGTCATCTTTACGTCGAAGGATGATGACACGGTTGGAGAAACCATCAACGGCTCGACCGGAGTGCCCACGAATTACTACGGCAAGCCTGCGCTTTACATTGTTGCCGGAGGCAATCTGACCCTTGAAAACCTCCGTTTCTCGTGGGCCAAACAGGCCATTGAAGTCGTTGGCACCACCATCGCTTTTCTGAACGTCCAACTGGTGAAGTGTGACGGCGGCGCGAGTTTCTCCTCCGGCGGCGCTTCCCTGCGAAACGCCCTGTTCAGCGGCATTCGGACAAACCTCCATTTGTATCAAGGCACTTTCAACCTGCAAAACGTGACGTTCAACGACAGCCTTTACCTGACGACGCTCGCCAGCAACAACTCCGCGACCCTGACGATCACAAACTGCGTTTTCGCGAACATCACCAACCTTTATCCCTATTCTCCATCGCAGTTGAGCGCCGGATACAATGGCTTCCACCGAAGTGCGACCTTCGGCTCAGCGACGTTCACCAACACCACGTTTCCGTTTCAGACGTTCGGGGCGGCGGGTTACTATCTGACGACGAACAGTCCCTATCGGAATGTCGCCACCACGAACGTCGATTCGACCCTGCTCTCGTATTTGAGAAAACGGACGACCTATCCGCCCCTCCTTTATGGAAGCGGAGCATTGTTCACCAACAGCCTGACGCTTTCGGTGCAAGCGCAGCGCGACGTTGATGTGCCGGATCTGGGCTATCACTACGATCCGCTCGACTATGTTTTCAGCGGCCTTTACCTCACCAACGCCACCATCACGGCCCAGGCCGGAGTGGCCATTGGCATCCGAACGCCATTCAACACCGGGCTGGGACTGCTGGGCGGTGCCAATTTCTACTGCGAGGGCACTCCGGACAATTTGAACCGGATCGTTCGTTACAACACGGTGCAGGAACAGTCGAACACCAACTGGACGGAATTCGCCAACAACTGGCCTTTCGGCATTGTGACCGCGTGGTCAACGACCGCCACTCCTCCGCAAGTGCGAGTTCGCTTCACTGAATTCTCCATCCTTGGCACGCCGTTGATGTATCATTTCTACGGTTACTCTGCGGATGCTGGCTCGCATGACTTCCGCGACTGCCAGTTCCACGCAGGCTATTTCTGGACGGAAAGTCCCACGTTGAACGTGACAAACTGCCTGTTCAACCGGGCCTGGATCGGTCTCGCGGAAAGTTCCCCGCTGGATGTGACATTCCTGAACTGCACGTTTGTCGGCAGCGATATGGTGCTGGCCAATGCGGGGGCCAGCACCTGGACTTTCAAAAACAATCTCTTCGACGGCACCACCAACAGCTACGTGGATGGGACGTTCACCCACGGCTACAATGCCTATACCACCAACGCCACCCGGCTGACTCCGACCAATGCGAACGACATTCCGTTGAGCGTGACGAACATCAGTTACGCGAAAGGGTTGCTCGGACATTTCTATCTACCGACCAATCTGACCAGCCACAGCAGGTTGTTCAACACGGGCAGCGTCTCCGCCGCCAGCGCCGGACTCTACCACTACACGACCACGACCAATCAGGTGAAGGAGACGAATTCGATAGTTGATCTTGGATTTCATTACGTGGCCTTGAACAGCCTGGGCCAGCCGGTGGACCTGGACCTCGACGGAATTCCTGATTACGCCGAGGACAAGAACGGCAATGGAACATTGGATGCGGGCGAGACCGCCTTTCACGATCCGGTGCTGTTCCTGGCCGATGTGCTGGACTACATCAAAGGCAGCCCGCCAAAGCGTCTTGATACAAACGCCGTGGCGTATGACAGCGACACCTCAAGCTTTGGCGGCGGGTTGCTGAAAGCAACCATCTCCTCCGGGGCCGATGCCAATGATCGGCTCGCGGTTCGTAACGATGGAACCAACGCCGCGCAAATCGCGGTTTCCGGCACCAACCTGCTCTATGGAAACCTTCTGTTCGCCAATTTCACGGGCGGAAGCGGCGCAACGCCGTTGACCATCAACTTCAACAGCAGTGCGACTCCAGAGGCAATCCAAGCGTTGCTGCGGTCGATCACGTTCCAGGCTGTCGGTGGCAGCCCGGGGACGACTCCGCGATTGGCTCAGTTC
>JBDHQG010000174.1:0-7785 GCA_039806925.1 Limisphaerales bacterium | reverse complement strand
GGCCCGGGATAACCGCCGGAGGCCATCACGACGCAGACGGACGCCATCGGGCTCCATTCCAGCGTCACCTTGTCGAGGGTTCCATCGACGCTGGCGGAGAACAGTTCGAGCAAATCGTTCTTCAAGCGCGTGAGGTAAACCTGGGTTTCCGGATCGCCGAACCGGGCGTTGAACTCGATCACCTTCGGGCCGGATTTCGTGAGCATGACGCCGGGATAGAGAAGGCCGCGAAAATCGATTCCATCCGCCGCGCAGCCTTTCAGCCACGGGCCTAGAATTTTTACGCCGACCTCGGCGAGTTCGGCATCCGTGAGGAACGGAGCAGGAGAATATGTGCCCATGCCGCCGGTGTTCAGGCCCTGGTCGCCATCGAGCGCCCGCTTGTGATCCTGGGACGTGGGAAAAAGCTTCGCGGTCGTGCCGTCGCACAGCGCGTGGAGCGAGATCTCCATGCCTTCGAGGAATTCCTGAATCACGATCTTCGCGCCGGCGACGCCGAAGGCCTTGTTCACCATGATTTCGTCGATGGCCTTCGTGGCGTCCGCGAGGTTCTGGCAGACGATGACGCCCTTGCCGAGCGCGAGACCATCGGCCTTGACGGCGCAGCGGCCGTCCAGCGATTCGGCGAACCTCTTCGCCGCGGCGGGATCGGAAAACGTGCCCGAGCGCGCCGTGGGAATGCCGTGGCGCTCCATGAAGTCCTGCGCGTAAACCTTCGATGCCTCGAACTGCGCCGCCCGCCGGTTTGGACCCCAGATGCGAAGGCCGTTCCTTTGGAAGAGATCGACGACGCCGAGGGCGAGCGGGTTGTCCGGTCCCACGACGGTGAATTCGACGCGCTGCTCCTGCGCGAACGCGAGCAGCGCCGGCAGATCCTCGGCGCCGATGTTGACGCATTCGACGGGCGAACCATTCTTCGCGAGCCGTTCTCCGGCGATGCCGGCGTTGCCCGGCGCGCACCACATCCGCGTGAGGTGCGGGGATTGCGCGAGTTTCCAAACCAGGGCGTGCTCACGGCCGCCGGAACCAAGGACGAGAACTTTCATTGCGCGCGGATTGAATCAGGAACCCGTCGCGGCGGGAAAGCAATATGTCGTCCCGCCGGGCGGACGTTCAATCGAGCGCGGGGAACGCGAAGAAGAAGGTGGTGCCCGCACCGGGTTTCGATTCGAGCCAGATGCGGCCGCCGTGGCGTTCCACGATTTTTTTGCAGACGGCCAGCCCGATGCCGGTTCCGGGATATTGATCCTGGGTGTGCAGGCGCTGGAAAATGACGAAGATGCGCTCGAAGTATTGCGGTTCGATGCCGATCCCGTTGTCGCGCACGCTGAAGATCCATTCGAATGGCACGCCACCGGAGGCGGCGGCCGGCGGGCGCGCCTGGCGCTTCGCCGAGATGTGTATCCGCGGAGGCTGCGGGCCGTGGAACTTGATGGCGTTGCCGACCAGGTTTTGAAGAAGCTGGGTCAGCTGGACGGAATCGCCCATGACGACTGGAAGCGTGTCGCGCGTAATCTGCGCCGCGGATTCCTCGATGCTGATCGCGAGGTTCGCCAGCGCGCCGTCCAGCACGGGGTTGCAATCCACCTGGTCGAACGGCCTTCCCTTGGTCCCGACGCGGGAGTATTCGAGCAGCCCCTGGATGAGCTTCTGCATCCGCAGCGCGCCTTCCACGGCGAAGCGCATGAATTCCTTCGCGTCCTCGTCGAGCTTCTCGTTGTAGCGGCGCCCGATGAGCTGCGTGTAGCTGGTGATCATGCGCAGCGGTTCCTGCAGATCGTGGGAGGCCACGTAGGCGAACTGCTCCAGCTCCTTGTTCGAACGCGCGAGGTCCGTGGCGGTCTTTTCGAGCGCCTCCTCGGCCAGCTTGCGCGCGGTGACATCCCAGAAGATCACCTGCGTGCCGACGACCCTGCCCTGGGCGTCGCGCACCGGAGCCTTGAGCACATGAACGAAGGCCTTCCTCCCGTCGCTGCCGCGATGCTCCTCGATGTCTTCAAACATCTCGCCGGTGCGGATGACCTTCTCGTCGTCGGAGAGGTATTTGTTGGCGAGCTCCTTCGGGAAGAGATCGTAGTCGGTGCGGCCCAGCAGCTCCGCCAGCGGCCTGCCCATGCGCTCGCAATAGCCGCGGTTGCCGTAGGTGACGCGCCCGCGAAGATCCTTGCGAAGGATGTTGATGGGGAGCGTGTCGACCAGCGAGTGGTAGAGGGCCTCGGAATCGCGCGCGACCGTCTCGGCCCGCTTGCGCTCGGCCAGCTCGGTGTTCAGCGCCGCGGTCTTTTCGTAAATCTGGCTTTCCAGCTCGTCCGTGTGAAGGATGACGCGCCCGGCGAGCGGCCGGAGCACCACCACCATGCCGAGCGAGCACGCCGAGATGAGCAGGAGGATGACGGTGCCCAGGACCAGCAGCGTTCGATTCACCCCGGCAAAAAGCTCGGCCTTGCCCATGGCGACCACGATGCTCCACGGCGCGAGGGTGGCGGCGCCGTGCGCCATGACGAGCGTTTCATCCAGGGGCGCCTCCGGTTCGTACACCTCGGGTTGCGAATGCTCGCCGCGCTGCAATCCTTCCATCACGGTCGTGATGCGCGAGGCCGGCGGCGCCTGCCCGTCGCGCGCGTGACGCAGTGGAAAGAAGATGGGCAACGTCCGGTTTTCCCTCGCGCCCACGATGGTTTCGCCGGACCGCCCGAGACCGCCGTAGTCCTCGATGATCTGCTGCAAACCGCGCGCGCGAACGAGCGTCATCGCCACGCCCATGCGCTCGGCGGGCGGGCTGACGATGTTCGCGCCGGCGACGAGGTACGTTTCATCGCGAATGCGGAACGGGTACGAGAGCGCCGGTTCGCGACCGGTCAGGTCCGGCCAGGCCCATTGGTTGGTGGGAATCGGGAGGCCAGTGCGAAACACGACATTGCTCTGGAGATCGAACAGCAGCGCCCCGGCGACATTGGTGGAGACCGAGAGCGGCTCACGCAAGGCGTTCGCAACGCCCTCCGCCAGCTGCTCGCGGGACCACTCGCCCCGGTGGTAGGCCGTGAAGGAATCGCGAACGCGGCTGCGGTTTCCGAAGCTGTTCGCGCTGGTACGGGCGCGATTCACGAAGCGATCGATCTGCACGGTCTGGCGCTGGAGATCGACGAGCAGGTTCCGGCGCTGGGCCTCCCGCAGCTTCTGCGTGAGCGGCAAAACGCCGACGAGGCCGACGGCCAGTCCCACCACGAACAAGCCCGCCGTGGAATAAAGGATGATTCTCCGGTGAAGTCGCTTTGTAATGGGCGCGTCGGCCATTTGGTAAACCGCTTTGTAACGGCCGCCCCCGGGGGAGGCGAGCCTGAAAACGCACCGGCGCGAACGCCGGGCGCATCCGGGGGGCTGTGGTCCACACCAAGGATTGTTCACAGAATCCGGTTGCGTCTTTGTCCGCACGACGACAGGCTTTCTTTCAAACAAGGCCGAACAGGAGCATGAGTGGAGACCGTAATCAACATCCTCATCCTTGAAACCGAACCAAGCGACACGGTCGCCGTGCTCGACGAACTGCACCGTCCGGAGCTGAAGATCGGCACGCTGGAGATCAAGCGTCCCGCCGATGTCCTGCCCAAGCTGGAAATGAATCCCCCCGGGGCGATCCTCGCCTGCACCCGGGAGCCGGACCACGCGTTGTTCGAACTGCTGGAACATCTGCGCGAGTCCAGCCGGACGCTCCCGGTCATCGTCATCACCGCGCGATGCGAGCCGGGCCAGCTTGTGGAGCTCATGGAATGTGGCGCCGCCGCGCATGTGCGCCGGCAAAACCTCGGCGAACTCGCCGACGTGATCCGCTACACGCTGGAGAACCCCCTGCCCTCGCCATCCATGCCGGAGATCGAGGTGGTCCGGGAATTGGATCCGGTGGAATCACGCTCCCGCGCCGCGCGGGGCACCTGCGAACCTCCGGTGGTCCGCTGCATTTGCGAAGGCTGCTCGCGCATCGCCGATGCCTCTGGCGAATGGGAGCGTTTCAACGTCTTTCTCCGCCGGAATCAAAAGACGATCATCACCCTCGGGCTTTGTCCCGAGTGCGCGAGAGATCGGGCCGATTTCTCCGAACCCGCCCGCCCGCGGCTGCAGCCACATTGAAAGCGGATCACTTCCCGTCGCCGGCGTGCTTGAACACCACCATGCTCAACGGCGGAAGCGTGAGCGCCGCCGAGAACGGCTGGTTGTGCATCCGGTGCGGCTCCGCCTGAACGCCGCCAAGGTTGCCATGATTGCCGCCTCCGTACGCGCCCGCGTCGCTGTTCAAGGCTTCCTTCCAGAAGCCTGATTCCGGCAAGCCGATGCGGTAGCTGTGCCGCAGCACCGGCGTAAGATTCAGCACCACGAGCAGGAGGCTTCGCCGATCCGCGCTCTGGCGCACGAACGACAGCACGCTGTGTTCGTGGTCCGAGCAATCCATCCAGTAGAAACCCTCCATGTCGTAATCCGTCTCCCACAGCGCCGGCTCGGCCTGATACAGACGGTTCAAATCCCCGATGAACTTCTGCGTGCCGCGGTGATACGGGCCTTCGTTCAACAGCCACCAGTCGAGCTCCGCGTTGGCATTCCATTCGCGGCTTTGTCCGATCTCGCCGCCCATGATGAGCAGCTTCTTGCCGGGGAACATCCACTGGTAACCGAACAGCACGCGCAGATTCGCGAAGCGCTGCCAGTCATCGCCCGGCATACGTCCGAGGAGCGACGCCTTGCCATGCACCACCTCGTCGTGCGAGAGCGGCAGCACGAAGTTTTCGTTGTGATGGTAGAGCATCGCGAACGTGAGATCGTTCTGGTGATACTTGCGATACACCGGGTCGCGCTTGAAGTAACCCAGCGTGTCGTGCATCCAGCCCATGTTCCATTTCAAGCTGAAGCCCAACCCGCCCAGGTAAGGCGGTCGCGTGACCAGCCCCCACGCGGTGGATTCCTCCGCGATGGTGACCACGCCCGGATGCTCCGTGTGGACGACATGATTGAAGTGCCGCAGGAATTCGACCGCCTCCAGGTTCTCGCGTCCGCCAAATTGATTCGGAATCCACTCCCCTTCCTTGCGCGAGTAATCGAGGTAAAGCATCGACGCCACCGCGTCCACGCGCAGGCCGTCGATGTGAAAACGCTCGCACCAGTAGAGCGCGTTCGCCGCGAGAAAGTTCCGGACCTCATGCCGGCCGAAATTGAAAATCAGCGTGCCCCAGTCCTGATGCGCGCCCTTGCGCGGATCTTCATGCTCGTAGAGCGCCGTGCCGTCGAACCGCGCCAGCGCCCATTCGTCGCGCGGGAAATGCGCGGGCACCCAGTCGATGATCACGCCGATGCCCGCCTCGTGCAGCGCGTTGACGAGAAACTGAAATTCGTCCGGTGTCCCGAACCGGTTCGTCACGCCGTAAAATCCCGTCACCTGATAACCCCACGACGGATAGAACGCGTGCTCCGCGACCGGCAGAAACTCCACATGCGTGAAGCCGGTCTGCTTCAGATACTCCACCAGCGGCCCCGCCAGCTCGCGATACGACAGCGATTCAAACGCGTTCTTCTTCCGCCACGATCCGAGATGCACCTCGTAGATGCTCATCGGCGAGCGCAGCGGATTCCTCTTCGCGCGCGCCTCCATCCATTTCTGATCCGTCCATTTGAACTTCGTGTTGTCCCATACCACGGACGCCGTCTTCGGCGCCGGTTCAAATAGAAAACCGTACGGATCCGTCTTCAACACCGGCACGCCCTGCGCGTTTTTGATTTCAAACTTGTAGAGCGTCCCCTCCCCCAAGCCCGGCACGAACAACTCCCACACGCCGGACGATCCGAGCAGACGCATCGTGTGGTACCGCCCGTCCCAGTTGTTGAACTCGCCCACCACGCTCACGCGCTGCGCGTTCGGCGCCCACACCGCGAAACTCGTCCCGGCGACGCCGTCCACCGTCCGCAACTGCGCGCCGAACTTCTCGTATGCGCGCCGGTCGTTGCCTTCGTTGAACAAATGCAGGTCCGTCTCACCCAGTGTTGGCAGGAAGGAATAACCGTCACGATAGCGCCGCGTGCTCCCCTGAAAATCCGTCACCACCAGATCATACGCGTACACCTTGCCCGATCCCTTGGCGACACCTTCAAACAAACCGCTCTCGTGAATGCGTTCCAGCGCGAACTTCGGACGTGCCTTCTCGGAAACGGGCACCACCTCGACCTTCACGGCGTTATGCAAATAAGCACGCACGACCACGCCGCTGCCATCACCGAGCGGGTGCATGCCGAGGAGTTGGTGAGGGTGACGATGTTGAGCCCACACGAGGCTCTCCAGCTCTGACTGCGTAAGAATCATGCCGGGCGGATGCTGCCACGCCCCCGCCGCGACGGTCACCAAAAAACCGGACCAGCCCGCCCCGTGCGCCCATTCTGCGCCTGGGCATGTTTAATGGATTTCGTTGCCAAAGACATTCCCGAAGGCGAGAAGCGGCATGGTTTCACACCTTGACGTTCGCGGCGGCGACCGGTCTGCTGGCGCGAGATTTTGATGACTCATGCCATGCGTTCTTCCGTTGTTCGACTGGTCCGTTTTGCCGCGGTGATCGTCTCGCTGGTCGTTGCGTCGTGCTCGCAGGAAAAGCCGCCGGACAGCTCGCGCGCACCGGTCGCGACACAGGGTTACGCCGTCACCGGCGTCGTGCGGGAGGTGAAGCCGGACGGTCGCACGGCGGTCATTCGGCACGAGGAAATCCCCGGCTACATGGAGGCGATGACCATGCCGTTCCGCGTGCGCGACACGAATGAACTGGCCGGCCTGGCGCCGGGAGATGCCGTGAGCTTCCGGCTGCGGGTGACCGATGACGCGAGCTGGATCGATCAGGTCAAACGCACGGGGAAATCCGCCGCGGCGGAACTTCCGAAGCCGGCGACGACGTCCGTTGTTTCCACGAACCAGCCCGGCGCGTTCGCCTGGGAGAACATCCCCGAGTTCGCGCTGACGAACGAGTTTGGCCAGCCGGTTCGGCTGCGCGACTTCAAGGGCCGCGCGGTGGCGATGACTTTTTTCTTCACGCGCTGCCCGCTGCCGGAGTATTGCCCGCGCCTCTCGAAAAATTTCCAGGGCGCGCTCGCGAAGCTCAAGGCGATGCCGGGCGGCCCGACGAATTTCCATTTTCTCTCGGTGTCGTTTGATCCCATCGACACGCCGCCGGTGCTGCGCAGTTACGGCAAGGCCTACGGCTACGACTCGAATCACTGGAGCTTCATCACGGGGAACCTGGAGCATGTCCGGGAACTGGCGCGCGGCTTCGGCGTGAACGCGAAGCCCGAGGGCGGCACGTACGATCACGGCTTCTGCACGGCCATCTTCGATGCGACGGGCAGGCTGCAGAACATGTGGCCGGTGGGCGGGAACCTGACGGAGCAAATCGTCGGCGACCTGGTGAAAGGCGCGGCGGCGAGGTGAATCCGCCGGTCGCGGAACGAATTCGCGGCGGGGGTGTCTAACTTGGCGGATGCGGTGGCACCTGCGGGCGCGAGGGCGTTTGGCGTTGCCAGACGCAGGAGCGGCTCGTATAACGCGGGCGTTTCAAGCAGCCAGGCGAATCATGGACATCACCAAGCGCGGCCCGACGAGGAAGAGGTGGAATTCAGCATTCCGGCGGTTTCGTCATCTCCGCATCTCTTTTCCCGTGTCCTCCGGCGGGTGGCGACACCTGCTGCTGCTGCTCCTCGCGTGCTTCCTGTCGCCGGGCGCGCGCGCCGCCGTCCGCTTCGACATGTTCGTGGGCTACGACGGCA
>JBDHQG010000003.1:0-30374 GCA_039806925.1 Limisphaerales bacterium | reverse complement strand
CCAGACGGGTCCGGGCGTGACCGCGTCGCCACGGCGCGCGACGATCTGCCAGAAGCAGGTCGTGTTCAGCGCGAGCCCGGGCAGGGTCCAGGAAGCGTTGGTAGTGTTGCCGAGGAACTCGGCCGGCCCGAGATTCGTCGTGGCGCCGAAGTAGACGTCGAACGTTGTCGGCGTGGTGGCGTCGCCCAGGCGCACGCTCACGTCATCGAGATAGGTGTTGAAGTAACCGGTGCTGTCCTCCTGGTAAAATGCGAGGCGCATGGTTTCTCCGCGAAAACGGTCGAGCGAGAACTGGTGCGTCGTCCATTCCGACAGCAACGGATCACCGAGCTGCGTGGTGAACGCGACGTCGAGCACCGCGTTCTGCGGGCTGCGAACTTCGACGCGGAAGACCTGGTTCGGCGCGAAGTAGGAGGCGTGGTTGCGAATCCGGTGCGACCACGAGAGCGTCGCGCCCAGCGCCTCCGCCGGAATGCGCACGTCCTGATACAGCAGGTGGGTGCCGCCGCCGATTTGCGCGACGAGCGCGTTGTAGCCGCCGCTGGCGGGCGCGTTGGTTTCCTCCGGGCCGTCCGGGTTGAACGTGCCGTCGTTGATCACCCACGCGCCGTAGCCGCCGTTGGTGGTGGACCAGCCGGTGAAGTCGCCCGTCTCGAAGCCGCCATTGCGCAGAATCTCGCCGATGCTGGCGCTCCAGCGGAGCTCCACCGACACGGGAACATTCGTGGCGCCATCCGCCGGATCGGGAGCGTAAACGAGCGGCGGCGTTTCGTCGTCGATGACGTCGATGCTTTCCGCGCGCGACGAGAAGCCGCCGGCAACAGGACGAATGCGGATCGTCCGCCGGCCTTCGGTCGCGGTGTTGTCGATGGCGGTCAGGTCGAAGCGCTGCTCCAAGGCGCCGGCCGGGATTTCGACGGAGGCTGGAACAACCAGCCGGCCCGGGTCGCTGGAGGTCAGCGAGACGACGAGGCTGGCGGGCAGCGTGCCGGACAGGCGGACGATGCCGGCGTCGGCCTTCACGCCGTCGGCTTCGCTGATGGACGGCGGCAGCACGACGGACACGCGGGAAATCTCGTTGTCGAGGACGAGGATGGAATCGCTGCCGTCGATCCAGTTGTCCACATGCGCGGTGACGGTGACGGTCTTCGCTCCGTCGATGCGATTGTCGTCCACGGCGTCGAGATCAAATTCCGCCGCCGGCTGGCCGGCCGGAATCGTGACGAGCGCGGGCACGCGCAACTCCCCCGGACGGGACGTCCGCAGCTGAACCGTGATGTCGCGCGCGGGCCGGGGATGAACGCGGACCACGCCTTCCTTCTGAAGCCGGCCGCCTTCGCGAATCTTGCGCGGCAGGCTGACGTGGAGCACGGCCTTCTCGTTGTCCGCAATTTGGATTGTCGCGCTGCCGCCGAAGTAGCCGGGCGATTCCGCGCGAACCGTCACCGGAACGGTTCCGTTCAGCAGCGAGTCATCAATGACGCGCACGGCGAACCCGGCGCGATTGGTGCCGGCGGGAATCGTGATCGTTGCCGGAACAACCAGCTTCTTCGAATCGCTGGCGTGCAGGAAAATCGTGGTGTCGCGCGCGACCGGTCCGCTCAATTGCACCGCGCCGCGTTCAGTCAACGTGCCGTCGCCTTCGCGCGCGGCGTCGGGGATCGAAACGAGAAGACGCGTCGCGGGATTGCCGGTCACGGAAATGTCGTCGAGCGCGATGCCGTCGAACGGCACCGCGAAGTCGTCCACATGATTGAAGCGAATCTGGAAGGTCGAGGTGTAGCGGAGCCCGAACTCCGCAACGGCGGCGTCCAGATCGACGGTGAACTCGGTGTAAACCGGCGGGATGTCGCGCAGGCTTTGAACCTCGTACCAGGTCACGCCGTCCTCGCTGATCGCCACGCCGTCGAAGTCCGCGCCGACCTGGAACGGCCGCGTCGGGGGACCATCCGCCTCGTCGCCAAACGAGCGCGCCCAGAATTTCAGCACCGCATTCGTGTAGCCGCCGAGGTCGAGCCCGAGCGTGAGTTCGTTGCGCGAGCGGCGCCCGCCGATGCAATCGAGCACGAGATGATTGCTTCCGCCGCGCGGCTCATCGAGGAAGGTGACGCGCGTCTGGTAATCGGCGGTGCCGGTCACGGACCACGCGGGACCAATCACGCCGCCCTCGAAGTCCTCGTGGAACGGCATCGTGGCGAAGTTCAGCACGCGCACTTCTGCGCGCCGGGTTTGCGCGATGCCGGTGACGTGATTCGAGAACGTGATGGTGTCGGTGAAGTAACCGAGCGGAAGCGCATTCGCGTCGGCGGTGAGGCAGGCGTTGACGACGGTGGCTTCGCCCGGCGCGAGCGTGCCGCCGGAGGGCGACAGCGACAGCCACGATTCGTTCGCGCGCACGCTCCAGACGACGGCCTGCGTGGAGATGTTCGTGATCGGATACGCGAGACAGGCTGGAGCCAGCGGGCCGCCGGCCGGACCGGACGCCGCGAAGGTGGCGGTGTTGTTCAGGAAAAGCGCGTCGGGCAGATCGTACGCTTCGAGGATGCCGCTCGACGTCGCGGTGTTCGCGGCGACGGCGCTGAAGCCGAGGCCGCGTTTCGCGAATCCCGCCCAGAGATCGCCGTAGTTCGCGCCGCCGTTGTTGACAAGGTCGGCGAGGATGATCGCGTCGCGCGCCTGCGTGAAGGTCGGGTTCGGCGGCGAGAGCTTCATGCCGTCGGTGACGAGTTGGAGGATGAGCTGGTTGCCCACGCTGAAGCCGTGTTTGCGGATGAGGTTCGCGCGTGTTTCCCAGAGCATCGCACACCAGACTTCGCCCAGGGCGTGGACCTCGGCGGCTTGCAGCGGGCTGAAAGTGTAGAGCGGATTCATCGGCACGCCGGGATGCTCGCTGACCTGCGCGGGATCGATGTCCTTGAAGGTGAGCGGATTTTTCGACAGGTCCGTGGAATAAGGATAGCGACGGATGCCGAAGTAATAGTTCTCGCGCAGGACGGAGAGCTGATGCGTGACGTAGCCGCCAAAAGCATACGCCGCGTCGAGGTCATCGCCGGGCTCGCTCAGGAAGGCGAGCGCGTAGAAATCCGACCAGCCTTCACCCATTCCGGCCGCTTGCGAGGAGCTGATGCCCACGCCGCCTCCGACGAGCCGCGTGCTGAGGCCGTGGGCGTATTCATGCAGCACCACTTCGGCGTCGAAGTCGCCGTCCACGTCCGGGTTCGGACCAGTCCAGATGAACATCTGGATGCGGCCGGGCACGCCGTCCGCGCTCGGCGTGAAGTTCGCGTTGTTGAACCCGGAGCCGTCCTGCGCGTCGGCGATGATCGCGTCGTTGCCGAGCCCGCCGCGGCCGAAGTTGTCCTTCTGATAATTTCCAGACGCCTCGTCGAAGCCGAGTTCGTAAAGCCGGTCGTGCATCCAGTTGCACCAGTAAAAGAGCTGCACCACGGCGGCGTCGCCGTAGCTCGCGGGCGATTGCGTGAGATCCAGCGGCGGGTTGAACACGCGGAAGGGCGAACCTTGCGGGCGCGGCAGGTCGGGAATGTCGTCGCCGTTCAGGTCGGTGTGGGCGGCAACGTTGTTGCCGCGCGTTTCGTTCTCGCCGTCGCTGATCCAGCCGATGGGCGACGCGTTCGTGTCCAGCGCGCCGAAGGTGACGGGCGTGCGCGGGATGAGCGGCGGCTGGTTGGTGTTCGGCGTCTGCCAGCCCGGAGAAAACGGCGAGGGGCTGTCGCTGGTGAAGACGTTGAACGTCGCCGGCGTGAGGTAAACGGTGAGGCGCTGGCGGATTTGAAGTTCGCCGGTCTGCGCGTCGAGCAACACGCGGTAGCGCTCGCCGTTGAAGCGTCGCGTGATGTCGATCTCCCAGCAGAGGCGCAGGCTCGATTCGTTCATCGGCAGCCAAGTGAGCTTCGCCTGCGCATGGCCCGGAAGGCTGCCGGCCTTGAACGTTTGCCGGCGTTCGTTGCCCGCAGGCTGCGGCGTGAGCGCGACGATGTCGCTGGACGCGATGATTTCGCCGATGGAATCCGTCGCGAGCCGGACGGCCTCGGCGGCGCTCAGAGTCGGGGAGTTTTGCAACGCCGCGCGATTGGGAGTGCCGGCGTTCGCGGCGGCGGCGGGTTCTGCGACGAGCTGGCTGGAGACGCTGACGAGCTCGCCGCGCGCGGTGACGTGGCTGATCAACACGCTCTCGTAAACGGCAATGTCATCGAGGCGTTGTTCCCAGATGATGGTGCGGAGCTGGTTGTTTCGCGTGGTGAAGTCGGCCTTGAGCCGTGTTTGATCGAGCAGCTCCGGCCCGTGGCCGAATGCCGCGCGATGTTCGTTCAGGAACGCTTTGACGACGCGATGCGGGTCGGTGGCCGGAACGCCGCGTGCGCCGGCGGCGCTGATGGTGGCGCCGGCGCCGCCGGGGCCGGTCAGGAAACCACTCGTGGAGGCGATGTGCTTCGGGCTCTGGCGAACGACGTCGTGCTCGACGCGCAAGCCGTGAAGCTGGCTGCGGAGTTTCTGCGCGCCGGCCGCCTTTCCGGCTGGGAGAGATTTATCCGCCGGCTGGGAATCGAGGCGTTTGTCGAGATTCGGCAGGCCGTGCTCGTGGCCCGGTTCTTCAAAGGCCCATGCAAGCAGCGGCGAAAAAGCGCAAAGAACCACCAGCAGGAAGATGGCTGGCGTCCTCGCAAATGAGTCCATTCGGATACAACGTGGAACGTGCAAGTCGCGGTATCATAGCGCAATCCACGCAGCCGTGCCAATCGTTCGAGGACGGTGTTCTGATCCGTGGAAACCCATCATGGAGAATGTCTCACGCGGAGATTGCAAAGGCCGCAAAGGGATGCGGAAGCAGGCTTTTTGTGCGCGGTCTCCCGCTGTTCAGTGGTGGAAATCTCGGAACCGCCGGTCGCTTGTTCTGCTTTGCGCCCTTCGCGTGAGAAGTCTTCAGCAGCGTCCCTTTACTCCCCGAACTCCAGCACGCCAAACTTCTCCGGCGTGTGGAACGATCCTTTGAGCACCGGATTCCACGCCATGTAGGCGTTGTTGGCCTTGTCGCAGCGGTAGAGGTTCAGGCGCCAGCGGTCGCCGGGTTTCGGCACGCCGAAGTTCAGCGGTTCCAGCGGCAGACGCCATTCGACGGTCCAGACCTTGCGCTTGTGGTCGATCTTCACGACGGATTCCGAGCGGCCGTTCCAGTCGAAGTCACTCTTCGGCCGGTCGAGCATCAGGTCGATCTTCTCGTTCGTGGGCGCGACTTCGTATTCGGCGTAGCGGTTGATGTTCTGCCAGTCGTTCCCCATGAAGATTTCCACGACGTCGCGATCCCACAGGCCGATGCGTTCGCGGTCGGTGAACGGCGGCTCGAAAGTCGTGAGCTCGGTGAAGGGACATTCCCAGCCGAAATAGAGATACTTGCCGGAGTAAAGGACGCGCACGGTGGTGGACAGCTCCGGCCGCGCGTCGTGTTTCAGCGAGCCGTATTCGACGTAAACCGTCTGGGCGCGCTGCCAGGCGGGTTCGTCGAGGACGCCGTCGGGCGCGAAATCCTTGTCGATGCGCGCCGCTTTCACCGTCGGCGTCGGCAGGGAACGTGCGAGCAGCTTGCGGGCGTTGTCGAAGTACATCTTACGCAGGACTGACCCCGGCAGGCCAATCGAGCTGATCGTCCAGTCGCCCTGAATCGGTGTCATGTGATCCCAGTTCTTGTCCCACGTCTCCAGCCAGCGCCATTCCTTCTCGTAGAACAACACGGCATCGCGGTCGTTCGGGCGCTCGGCGTCGCCGCTGGAGCCGAGGATCATCTTGTTATAGATCATGAAATCCGTCGCGAAAACGATCCGGTCCTGGTGCTTCACGAAGAGCTTGTGAACCTTCTTCGGGTCGTGACGGCCGACTTCCGGCATTCGCGCTGCGAGGTCGGCCATCATGTTGGGATTTCGGTCCAGCGCGCGGTCCACCCAGTCGATGTCCTCCGGGTTGTTCGCGAAATGCACGCAGACGAACGTCGTGCCGCGATTTCGCGCGATGACGCGGTCGAGCGCGTTCACGATGTCCATGCGCGGTGGATAGATGTTCGTGTCGCCGAACCACCACGGGCGATGGTCCTTCAGCTCCTTCCAGCGCTCGTTCTTTTCATTGAACGGTTCCCAGAACGCCTTCGGGTCGCCGACGTGAATGGAGATCGGCATGCCCAGCTCACCGCAACGTTTCCAGACCGGATCGAGCTTCGGGTCGTCCACCTTGATGAGCTGGCCCTGGCCGTCGCGCAGGTAGAGCCCGAGCCGCTTGTACTCCTTCAACCCCGCCGCGCCCAACCTCTGCGCCTCCTCGACCTGCTTCACGGCGCGTTCCGAGAAATCCGGCTGATCCCAGCCCTTGTAATCGAGATTGAAGTAATGCAGGAACCTTCCGGGAAACAGCGAATCCGCCAACGTCTTGTTCCGCTCGAACTCCGACGGCGCGCCATTGGTTCCGCGCGTCACCGTGCCTCCGCTCAAGTTCACGCCGATGCCCAGCCCCACGGCGTCCATGATGCGCACCGCGCGGCTGAGATGCTGAGTGGTGTAGTTGATGTGCTGGTGGAGATCGATGGTGCGATGTTCGCTGCGCCATTGCTCGGCCTGTTTGCGGACGGCGTTGACGTCATCGGCCGCACGGACGGCACTGGGCAGAAGAAGTCCGGCGGCGAACAGGGCAGTCAGAGAGATCCGGGCGAAGGCGAAGAGGTTTCGTTTCATGACGAATGAAGGTGGTCTTGCGTTGCCGCAGGCTACCGACAGTCCAAGCCCACGGTAAACAATCTTCTTCGCCCGGTCGGGTGTGGCGGATGTGACCAGTGATTCGTTGCAGACACAAACGTTACCCCCCTCTGTAGTCCCGTAGGGACGCCATATTTATAGCGCCGTGCCAAAAAAAGGAACGCCAGCCCCAGCGGGGCGAAATGTTCCTCCTCCGAAAGACGATTCCAGGAATGACGGCAGTAGCGAACATCCCGCCCCGCCGGGGCTTGGAGATTTATTTGGGCGTGCCGCGCTATAAACATGGCGTCCCTACGGGACTGTGGAAGCGCATCGTTTCATGATGACCGGGGAACCCTCTCGGTCCAAGAAGGTGTGCCGGGATTATTCTGAACGGATCGCCGCGGATGCTTGTTCCCATCTGCGGTCGCTCTGAATCCGCGGAATGTTCATTGCACGGGCCGAGGTGAGGGCGATTCATTTTCCTGGCTGCGGGATCCCGATGCGCCTTCTCCAAAGCGCCCCGGCATTTTTTCCTTTTGAAGCTGGCGGCATTGTCTACCGTCCAGACTTCACTCGCATGAAATCAATGCTTCAACTCCTCTGGGTCTTGCTGGCCGCCGCCATCTTGACAACCACTGGCCTCCACGCTGCCGATCAACTCGAACTCAAGAAGGGCGACCACATCGCGCTGCTCGGCGGCTCCGTGGCCGACCGCATGCAGCATCACGGCTGGCTGGAGACGCTGCTGGTGGCGAAGTATCCGCAGCACGAACTCGTCTTCCGCAATCTCGCCGCCCCGGCGGATGAGGTCGCGACGTGGCATCGCTCGGAGAACTTCGGTTCGCGCGATGAATGGCTGACGCGCGTGAAGGCCGACGTGATCTTCGCCTTCTACGGCTTCAACGAATCGTTCAAGGGCGACGCCGGGCTGGAGAAGTTCAAGACCGACCTCGACAAGTTTCTCAAGGACGCCAAGACGAAGAACTACAGCGGCAAGGGCGCGCCGCGCGTCGTGCTCTTCGCGCCGCTCGCGAACGAGAAGCTGAACGATCCGAACATGCCCGACCCGTCCGCGAACAACGCGAACCTCACGAAGTACACTGCCGCAATGGCCGGTGTCGCGAAAGCCAACGACGTGCAGTTCGTCGATGTCTTCGCGATTTCCTCCAAGCTCGGCGGCAAAAAGCAGCCGCTCACGTTCAACACCTTCATGCTCACCGAAGCGGGCGACAAAACGCTTGCGCCGGAAATCTTCCGCGCGCTCATCGGCGAGACCGCGCCGTCCGGCAAGCTCGACAAGCTCCGCAGCGCCATCAACGAAAAGAATGCCGAATGGCACGCGCGTTACCGCACGGTGGACGGCTACAACGTCTATGGCGGTCGCTCCGGTCTCGCCTATCAGCCGGGCAAGCCGAGCTTCTTGAGCGGCAAACGCGACGCCGAGGCTCCGTACGTTTCCAACTACAAGGTCATGCAGGAGGAAATGTCCCAGCGCGACGTGAAGACCGCGAACCGCGACCAGCGCGTGTGGGCCGTGGCCAAGGGCGGCGATCTCAAGGTGAAGGACGACAATCTCCCGCCGGTTACCAAGGTCGAACCGAATCGCAATGACACGAAGCCGTTCCTCAGCGGCGAG
Source organism: Limisphaerales bacterium (assembly GCA_039806925.1). Taxonomy (GTDB): domain Bacteria; phylum Verrucomicrobiota; class Verrucomicrobiia; order Limisphaerales; family JADJPG01; genus JADJPG01. Next base: position 22,001 of record JBDHQG010000003.1, on the reverse strand, counting down.
GAAACCATCCAGCACATCAAGACCCCGAAGGGCGTGAAGATTCAGCTCTTCGCGGATGAGAAGCAGTTCCCCGAACTCGTCAGTCCCGTGCAGATGGCGTTCGACACGAAGGGCCGGCTCTGGGTCGCCGCGTGGCCAAGCTATCCCGAGCTGCGTCCCACCGACACCGTGTTCGACAAGCTCCTGATCTTTGAAGATACGAACAACGACGGCAAGGCCGACAAGGTCACCACGTTCCTCGACGGCTTGAACTGCCCGACCGGCTTTCAGTTTTACAAGGACGGCGTGCTCGTGATGCAGGCGCCGGACCTCTGGTTCGTACGCGACACGGACGGCGACGGCAAGGCCGACTGGAAAGAGCGCGTGCTCATGGGCATGGACTCCGCGGACTCGCATCACACCGCGAACGCCATCTGCTACGAACCCGGCGGCGCGATTTATCTCAGCGACGGCGTGTTCCACCGCACGCAGGTCGAGACGGCGGCCGGTCCCGTGCGCAACAGCGACGGCTGCGTTTATCGCTTCGAGCCGCTCACCGGCAAGTTCGAGCGTTACGTCGCCTACGGCTTCGCGAACCCGCACGGACGCGTCTTCGATTACTGGGGCAACGACTTCATCACCGACGCGACCGGCAACGAAAGTTTCTTCGCGCCGGCGTTCAGCGGCTTCATTCCTGAGCCCAAGAAACACGCGGGCATGAAGCAGTTCTGGAAACGCCCGTCGCGCCCGTGCCCCGGCACCGCGATTCTCTCCAGCCGCCACTTCCCCGACGAGTATCAGAACAATTTCCTCAACCTGAACGTCATCGGCTTCCAGGGCATCTTCCGCGTGAAGGTGAGCGAAGACGGTTCCGGCCTGAAGGGTGAGACGCAGGAAGACTTGATGAAGGGCGACAACGACAAGATCCCGAACTTCCGCCCCATCTGCGCGGACGTCGCGCCGGACGGCTCGCTCTATTTCGCGGACTGGGCCAAGCCGCTCATCGGCCACATGCAGCATCACATCCGCGACCCAAACCGCGACAAGGAACACGGCCGCATCTACCGCGTGACCTACGAAGGCCGCGACCTGCTCAAGCCGGTGAAGATCGACGGCCAGCCGATCCCGAACCTGCTCGAAGCGCTCAAGACGCCGGAAGACAACGTCCGCACCCGCGCGAAGATCGAGTTAAGCAAACACGACAGCGCGAAAGTCATCGCCGCCGTGAAGAAGTGGGTGGCCAAGCTCGACCCGAAGGACAAGGAATACGAGCATCACCTCACCGAGGCGCTGTGGGTTCACCAATGGCACAACGTGGTGGACGAAGCCTTCCTCAAGAAGATGCTGCGCTCCCCGAATCCGAATGCCCGCGCCGCCGCCACGCGCGTCCTCTGCTACTGGCGCGACCGCGTAAGCGAACCGCTCGCGCTGCTCAAGGTCCAGGCCGGCGACGACAGTCCGCGTGTCCGCCTGGAAGCCGTGCGCGCCTGCAGCTTCTTCACCACGCCGCAAGCCGCCGAAGTCGCGCTGCTCGCGCTGGAGAAGGAAGCCAATCCCGACAAGCCGGATTACTACATCAAGTACTGCCTCGACGAGACCATGAAGGCGCTGGACAAGTATATGAAGTAGGCGCGGAGGGGGCCGAGGCCAAACAGTGATCGTAAACACTGCGAGGAACTCATCAAGGTGCCGCATTGAGAATTCGTCTGCGTCGCGGAGCGACTGGTTGACGGTAGCCGTGGGCTTCAGCCCACGGACGGGGCGGGAGAAACCTCGCGTCGCGGAGCGACTCATGACAAATGTCGAAGCACTTCCCTTCCCTTCATCCGTCGCTCCGCGACGGAGCCTTATCCAATCGCCCACCGTGGGCTGAAGCCCACGGCTATCGTCACGCCATCGCTCCGCGATGGATGCCCAGGGGTGCGATTGGAAGTGGCGGGCAATGCAGATGGAGGTATGGACTGCGGAAACATGTTTCCGCTTTGGCTGCACGGTGAGGGAATTGAAGCGTATCGCATGGACGGAAGGTGTAGCCAAAGCGGAGTCCTGCCTCCGCAGTCCACACGACTTCGCCTCTCTGGCCGCCATTTCCGAACGCACCCGATGCCCATGCGCGGCTTGACCGTGTAAATCTCAAACCCTACCGTTCCCGCATGAGACAAGTTCTAATCTATCCCGGTGAGAATGGTTACTGGGTGGCGGAGTGCCCGAGCCTGCCCGGCTGCGTGTCGCAAGGCACCACACGGGAGGACGCCGTGGTGAACATCCGGGAAGCCATCGAAGGTTATATCGGCGTCTTGAAAGAGGATGGGCTGCCTGTGCCCGAAGAGAAGTTCGACGCGCTCATTGTGGCGGTATGAGCAAGCTGCCGCGCGTGTCGGGGCAGGAGGTTGTGAAAGCGTTGATGAAAATTGGATTTCGGATCCGTCGCCAGCACGGCAGCCACATCATCCTGCGGCGGGACGAACCATTCGCCCAGACCGTGGTTCGGATCACAAAGAGATCGATACCGGCACGCTTCGAGCCATCATTCGTCAGGTTGGCATCAGTGTGGACGAGTTCAACAAGCTGGTCTGACTGGAACTGGTTTCAAAATTCCGCTCTGAATGTAGCCGACGTGAGCAGGCGGAAAACCTCGGGATTCCCGGCTTCTCCGCCTCGTCACCTCGGCGGCTACGAATTTTGAAGCCGCTTCTACTCACTTGCGTCGCGGAGCGACTGATTGACGGTAGCCGTGGGCTTCAGCCCACGGACAGGTTCGGCCTAAACCTCGCGTCGCGGAGCGACGCATGACACATGTCAAAACCCTTGCCTTCCTCTCATCCGTCGCTCCGCGACGGGATGTAATGCGTCACCAAACCGTGGGCTGAAGCCCACGGCTACCCTCGTCGCATCGCTCCGCGATGCTCATCTTTTGACGATTCCGTCCGAACCTTGCCGTCTGTCCCGCGAAGCGTTAGCCTCTGAATCATGACCGACAAACAAGCCGTCATGGATGCCCTGCAAAGGCTGCCCGAGAACGCATCGCTGGATGATATCGCCGAGGAACTCCGCATCATGGCGGCCATCCGCAAGGGACGCGAGGATGTGGCAGCCGGCCGCACCAAAACACATCAACAGGCCGAGCAGTTGATGGAGTCCTGGGCGAGCGCATGGACTACCAAGTAATCTGGTCCGAACAGGCGCTCGCGGATCTTCGCGACATCTGCGCCCACATCGCCAGCCACAACCCGGATGCTGCTTCACGGGTCGGCAAGGGCATCCTCGACCACGTCCGCATTCTCTCTTCGTTCCCCTTCATCGGTCCCGCGTATCCTCGCGGCACCCGCGGTTCTTTGCGCGAGATCGTTTTTCGCCCCTACCGCATTTTCTACGACGTGTCTGAAGCTTCAAAGCGTGTGGAAGTCCTTCATGTCTGGCATGGAGCGCGTGAGGAACCCCGATTGTAGTTCGTATTCCGTTTTCACTTCCTATGAATCTTGTTCGTTCCCAGCTTCTGATTCTGAGCGCTGCGTTGGTCATGGCTTTCGCGCCGGCTTCCCGCGCCGCCGAAGAGCCCGCCAAGAAGCCGCTGTTCCTGCCCAAGAGTCCCGTCGCCGCCGCGTATGTGCTGGCGCGGTTGTCGAACAAGGAACTTATCGAGGCGCCGCGTAGCGAGTTTGTTTACGTGGCGTTGCTCCAGCGCGCCGGACTCGACCGCAAGTATCGCGTTGAAGCGCTGGATGGCCTCGCCAAGGCGCGTAATAGCGATGCGCTCGCGGAGTTGATCAAGGGCATTGGCGACCTCGACAAGAAGGGCGAGAACGGCCTGCCGGTGCTGCGCGAGCTTTCGACGATGCTGTCGCAAAAGAGCGCCCCTGACCTCGCGAAGAAGCGCGAGGATTTGGAGAAGCTCGCGGCGGAAAGCGAATCCGCGCCGGCGCGTCAGGCGGGCTACGCCGCATTGGTCACGGCGGATGGTTCCATTGACAAGGCCTGGTCCTCGGTCGAATCCGAGTCGGCGAAGTTCGCCGATCTGCTGTCCTCGATTCCGCTCATTCGCGACAACGCTTTGCGCGCCGGTTTGTATCCGAAGCTGCGTCCACTGCTCGACCGCAGCGACGCCGAGGATGTTCGCCGTGCGGCCATCACCGCCATCGTCGCGGTGCCGGGTCACGACGCGGAAACCTTCGCCACGCTGGCTACGATGGCGAAGGCCGGCACGGAGCGCGCGACGGTGGTCGAGAGTTTGCAGAAGGTGCCGCGCAAGTCGTGGCCGGCGGATCAGGCAGAGCCGTTGCTGGCGAGCTTGATGAGCTATCTGAAGGAGCTGCCGGCCGATCAGCGCACGGCCCCGGAAGCGGTGAGTGCGTTCCAGCTCGCGTCGGACCTGGTCGCGCTGTTGCCGGCGGACAAGTCGAGGGAAGCCGGCAAAGCGTTGCGCGCGGTGGGCGTGAGCGTGTTTGTGATTCGCACGATTCACGAGCAGATGATTTACGACAAGTCGCTCCTCGTCGTGGAAGCGGGCAAGCCGGTGGAGATCATTTTGATCAACGAAGACGCGATGCCGCACAACCTCGTCGTCGTCGCGCCAGGCGCGGTGGAGGAGATCGGCAAGGCGGCGGAGAAGATGGCCCCGGAGCCGGATGCGCAGGGTCGAATCCATGTCCCGGCTTCGCCGAAGGTGCTTCAGGCGACGAAAATGGTCGACGGCGGCCAGCAGGCGAAGCTGAGCTTCACCGCGCCGACGGAGCCGGGCGAATACCATTACGTCTGCACGTTCCCCGGCCATTGGATGCGCATGCAGGGCATCCTCGCGGTGGTGACGGATGTGGAGACGTATCTGGCGAACCGCCCCGCCGCGACGGAGCCAAAAGTGACGGAGTGGAAGCTCGCGGATCTGGCGGCGGACCTCGACAAGATCGCCGCGCCGGGCCGCAATCTCGCGGGCGGAAAAGAGAACTTCGCCAAGCTGGCGTGCGTGCAATGTCACAAGCTGGGCAAGGACGGCTACGCGTATGGGCCGGACCTCACCGACGTGCTCAAGCGCATGAAGAACGATCCCGCGGCGTTGCTCACGGAGATTCTCGAACCGTCGAAAGTCGTCGCCGAGCGCTACAAAAACTACGTCTTCGAACTCAACGACGGCGAAGAAATGGTCGGCATGATTGTGAAGGAGGATGCGGAGTCGGTGACGGTGCAGACCGGGCCGTCGGATTCGCTCATCCAGAGCGTGAAGAAGTCGAACATCAAGACGCGCACGTTGCAGCCCTCCTCGCAGATGCCGCTGGGCCTGGTGAACCTGCTGAGCAAGGAACAGATTCTCGATCTGCTCGCCTACATCGAGTCCGGCGGCAACGCGCCAGGGCATGACCACGGCCACTGAGCCGGCAGGTGATTTCCCCTTTCCTGAAGTTTATTCCCGCATAAAGTGGCTGCCATGACGTTGACGGAACAGATGACTTTGCTGGCGAAGCAGGCCCGTGCCGCGTCGCGCGAGCTGGCCAGGCTTTCGACCGCGGAGAAAAATCTTTGCCTGCTGGCGATGGCGGACGCGCTGCTCGCGAACAAGGCGGCGATTCAGGAGGCCAACACGCGCGACATGAAGGCCGGCGCGGAGTCCGGGCTGAGTTCCGCGATGCTCGACCGCCTGAAGCTCGACGACAAACGTGTCGCCGGCATGGCGCAGGGCTTGCGCGAAGTCGCCGCGTTGCCCGATCCGACAGGGAGGATTCTCGACGAACGCACTCGCCCGAACGGGCTCAAACTCCAGAAGGTTTCCTCGCCGATTGGCGTCGTGGTCATCATTTACGAATCACGCCCGAATGTGACCGCCGACGCCGCGAGCCTCTGCTTCAAGTCCGGCAACGCGACGATTCTGCGCGGCGGCAAGGAGGCGATCCACTCGAACCAAGTCATCGCGCAGACGATGGTCGCCGCGGCGCGCAAGGCGTTGCCGAAGTTTCCCGAGCACGCGATCCAGGTCGTGCCCACGACGGATCGCGAGGCGATCAAGGAACTGCTCTCGCTCACCAGTCTCGTGGACCTGTGCATGCCGCGCGGCGGCGAGGGATTGATCCGCGCCGTGACCGAATGCTCGAAGGTTCCCGTGATCAAACATTACAAGGGCGTGTGCCATGTCTTCGTGGATCGCGACGCGGATTTCAAGATGGCCGAGGACATCGTGATGAACGCCAAGGTGCAGCGCCCCGCGGTGTGCAACGCGATGGAGACGCTGCTGGTGGACAGGCCCGTTGCTGACAAGTTCCTGCCGTTGATTTCGGAGCACCTCATTGAGAAGAACGTTGAACTGCGAGGAGACGAAGCGACGCTCGCCATCCTCAACTCGAAGGCCAAATTTCAGAACACGAAACTGAAAGCGGCGACCGAGCAGGACTGGTCCACGGAATACAACGACTACATCCTGAACGTCCGCGTCGTCGATGGCGTGACGCAGGCCGTCGATCACATCAGCCAATACGGCTCCGCGCACTCGGACAGCATCGTGACGAGGAACGAGGCGACGGCGAAACAGTTCCTTGCCGAAGTGGATTCGGCGGCAGTGTATTGGAATGCTTCGACACGTTTTACCGATGGCGGCGAGTTCGGCATGGGCGCGGAGATCGGCATCAGCACCGACAAGGTCGGCGCGCGCGGCCCGATGGGTCTCGATGAACTGACGACGTATCGCTGGCTCGGTTACGGCACAGGACAGGTGCGCGGTTGACGGCTTGAAGGAAACAGTTCTTTGCTGCACACTCCCAACATGCAGACCGCCCACAAGACCGATTACATCAGCGCGGAGGATTATCTTCTGTCTGAACGGACCAGTGCGGTGCGTCACGAATACTTGGGCGGGTTGGTCTATGCGATGGCGGGTGAAACGCGCACGCACAATCAGATCACTGGCAACCTTTACTTCGCCTTGCGCCAGCATCTGAGCGGCAAGCCCTGCCAGCTTTACATGAGCGACATCCGGGTGAACTTCGACTTGCGCGGCGACGAGTATTTCTACTACCCGGACCTCGTCGTCACCTGCGACAAGCGCGACACACATAAACGATTCGTCCAGCATCCCAGGCTCATCATCGAAGTGCTCTCGGAAAGCACCGAGCGCGTGGACAAGCGGGAGAAATTTTTCGCCTACACGAGCATCAAGTCATTGGAGGAGTATGTGCTCGTGGCGCAAGACTCAAAGGAGATCACGACGTTCCGCCGGGCTGATGGATGGAAGGCAAACACTATCTCCGGCGCGAAGGCCAAGGTGCTGCTCAAGTCGTTGAAACTCTCGCTTCCCATCGCCTCGATTTACGAAGGCGTATAAGCATGTCGCCCGATTCAGCCGCGACATTCATCCGCGACGCCCTCCCGCCTGGCGGCCTGTTCTCCGATCAAACCTGGCGCATCTCGCCGACGCCGTTCGCGCTGGGAGCGGACCTCGCGAAGGAGCTGGAAACCTTCGGTCGCGTGCTGCTGCAATTCTATCGCGCGGTCAACTTGCTCTACCGCCAGAGCGTGGCCGGCAAGCAGCCGGCGTGGATTGCGGAGTTGCTCGACCAAGGCAAGCCGGCGGAACTCGTCGAGCTTCAGCGCTCGAACGCGTTCAAGAACGACGTGCCGCGCGTGCTGCGGCCGGACTGCCTGCTCACTGAAACCGGCTTCGCGATCTCCGAACTCGACAGCGTGCCGGGCGGCATCGGCCTCACCGCGTGGCTGAACCAGACTTACTCGAAGCTCGGCGCGCCGGTGATTGGCGGCGAGCGCGGCATGACGGATGGCTTTGCGGGAATTTTTGGCGACGTGAAGCAGGTTCACCTTGTCGTCTCGGAAGAAGCCGGCAGTTATCGTCCGGAGATGGAATGGATGGCGGCGCAACTCAACGGCGCTGAACGTTCAACGTTCAACGTTGAACGTTCAACATTCGATGCGTTCGCGGACGGAGATGCGGTTTATCGTTTCTTCGAGCTGTTCGATCTCGCGAATGTTCCGGCGTCGAAAGCCATCTTCGCCGCCGCCGCGGAGAAACGAATCCGCCTCACGCCGCCGCCGAAACCGATCTTCGAGGAGAAGCTCCTGCTCGCGCTGCTGTGGAACCGGAACCTGCGCCCGTTCTGGCGGCAGGAACTTGGCGAAAGTTTTCTCAACCGGCTGCTGAAGTCCGTTCCCTACACGTGGGTCATGGACCCGACGCCGCTGCCGCCGCACGGCGCGATTCCGGAGCTGAACATCACCGACTGGCAGCAGCTCAAGGCGATGTCGCAAAAGGAACGTGACCTGATCCTGAAAGTCTCCGGCTACTCCGAGGAGGCGTGGGGCGCGCGCGGCGTTTATCTCGGCAGCGATTTGCCCACGGCGGAATGGAGCGCGGCGGTGGACAAAGCCCTCGCGAACTGGGGCCGTTCGCCGTTCGTGCTGCAGCGCTACCACAAGCCGCGCGTGGTCGAGTCGGCGTATTTCGACTTTGGCACCGGCCAGCTTGTGCCGATGCCGGGGCGTGTGCGTTTGTGTCCCTACTATTTCGTGGTCGGCGAGAATGATTCCGCGCGCGCGCAACTTGGCGGCGTGCTGGCGACCATCGTGCCCGCCGACAAGAAGATCGTGCATGGCATGAAGGACGCGGTTCTCATTCCGTGCATCGCATGACGCCGCTGCTCGAATTCACGCTGCTCGCCTTCGGGTCGCTCTTCGTGATCGTCGATCCGATCGCCGTGGTGCCCGGCTTCCTCGCCATCACGCCGAACGACACCCCGGAACAACGTGAACGAATGGCACGCATGGCGAGCTTCGTCATGGCCGGCGTGCTGCTGGCCTTCGCGCTGTTGGGAAAGTGGATCTTCCAGTTCACCGGCATCACGCTGCCGGCGTTTCAGATTGCCGGCAGCATCATCCTGATGATGGTCGCGCTGGACATGCTCAAGGCCAAACGTTCCCGCGTGCAGGAAACCGAGGAGGAAACGGAGGCCGGCGCGCGCAAGATGGACATCGCGATCACGCCGCTGGCGATTCCGATGCTCTCCGGGCCGGGCGCCATCTCGACGGTGATTCTCCTGCACAACAAGGCGGAGGGTTTCGCCCAGGACATCGCGCTCTGCGTTTGCATCGTCGTGGTCGCGGCGGTGACGTATCTCATTCTGCGCATCTCCGCCAAGGGCGCGCAGTGGCTGAATCCCATCGCGATGAAAATCACCACGCGCATCATGGGGTTGCTGCTGGCGGCCATCGCCTCGCAGTTCGCGATCAACGCGCTGCGGGAGCTGAAGGTGCTGGAGTGAGGCGTGGTGCGTATTCCGTAATGCGTATTCCGTAATCCGTGATTTTGATGCGGTGCGTCTTTAGGAAACAACGCATTACGCATTACGCATTACGGAATACGCCCCCCGCCCTCACCTCCGTCCGTCGTACCAAATCGCGCATTCCTCGCGGCTCCGCATCGGCTTGCCGCGTCGCCAGAAGAGTTTTCCCAAGAACGCAAGATGCTCGCGCAGCGTGTAGAGATGCATCTTGCGCACGGAGGTGACAATCGGATGACGGTGAAGAATCGTCAGGCGCAGACCCCGTTCGCGGGCGTGAACATTGAGCCGCTTTGAGAAATCAATCTCCTCGCTGACGAACAATTCACGACTGAATCCGCCAATCGCACGAAACGCCTTTGCTTCGCAGAAGATGAACGAGCCCGCCGCCCAGCGTCGGAATCGGCTGAGAAGATTCCACGCGCCCACCGTGAATCGGGCGACCGGATAGCGCTCGGCAATGGCGATGGTGCTTCCGCCCGCCACGATTCGCCCCGACTGAATCGCCCGCGCCACGTCAGCGAACAACCCGGCGCTCGGATGCGAATCGGCATCGACAAAGATGAGCCAATCCCCTGTCGCCGCAGCCGCGCCGGCATTTCGCGCCCGGCTGATCTGATTGATGGGTTCAAAGACAACCGTCGCCCCTGCCCCACGGGCGAGCTCCGCGGTGTGGTCCGTGGAGTTGTTGTCGCAAACCACCAGTTCGGTCTGCCAGCCCAGCCGTGCGAACGAAACGGTCGCTTCCTGGATGCGGCGCAGCGTTTCGGCGATGAGCTTCTCTTCGTTGAATGCAGGAACGATGACGGAGATTTTCACGATGCAAATGTTTGACCATACAAGCGCGTTTCCGTCACCGGGTCAAAGCCGAGGATTGCATCCAATGCGGGCGGGTGTGATTGGAAGTGGCGGGCAACACCGATGGAGGTATGGAGTGCGGAAACCTGTTTCCGCTTTGGCTGCACGGTGAGTGAAGCCAAGCGCGCCGTATCGATGGAAGGTGCAGCCAAAGCGGAGTCCTGCCTCCGCAGTCCACACGCCTTCGCCTCACGGACCGCCATTTCCGAACGCACCCAATGCGGGCCACCATCTTGACAATTCCACCCCTCTCGCCGAGTTTGCCCGCGCACCACAGAGCACGCGGCCTCCCTATGCCTTGGCTTGTCCCACGGCAGCGGGTCGGCCGACCAGAACGGCCCTAGTGAAAACCAGACTGACCATTTACACGCCACCGGTGCATCGCGCCCTCTCCAGGCCGCCAGAGTTGACCTCGTTCGACTCATGGCACTGATGCGTATTGGCCCAGTCGAAATAAAGCAACCCCAGTCAAACAACATCATTCGCATGAAACGCAAACTACTTGTCGCCATCGTCTCCGCGCTGGCTTTCGCCGGCTCGCTCCAAGCCGCTTCCGACTACCTCCTCGAAATCGAGGGCATCAAGGGCGAGAGCGTCGATGAAGCCCACCGTGCCAGCATCGAAGTCACGTCCTGGAGCTGGGGCGTCAGCAACGCCAGTTCGACGACTGGGGGCGGAGCGGGAATAGGAAAGGTCAGTTTCCAGGATTTTCATTTTACCGCCAGGGGCGGAAAGGCATCGCCGCAGTTGATGCTGGCCTGCGCCACTGGCAAGCACATCCCCAAGGCCACTCTCTTCGTTCGCAAGTCCGGCGGCGACCGTCCGGTGGAATACTACAAGATTACGCTCGAAGACATCCTGGTCAGCTCATTCCAGCAGACCGGCAACTCCGGCGGGACCACTTCCGAGCCAAACGACGCCGTGCAGCTGTTCTTCAACACCATCACCGTCGAGCACACCGACGACGCCGGCAGAATCACCACCGGGGCGGCCAGCCGGTCCGCCGTCCAGTAATCACCCACCACCCAAGCTGCCATGACAGCCCAATTCAGTCCGCCTTCGCCGCGATGGTGGCTGGCTCTGGCGAGCCTGCTGGCCATCCTCTCGATGTGCGAGGTCCGCGCCGACGAGTGGTACATGAAGATCGAGGGCATCAAGGGCGAATCGACTCACGTCAAATTCCCCGGCTGGACGCGCCTTGAATCGATCTCCTCCTTGTTCAACCGGCGGAGCAATCCGACGAATCCGCCCACCGGCCCCGCCGTCTTTTCGTGCGAGGTGCAGAAACTCATCGACTCGACGTCGCCGCAGCTCCTGGAACACTGTGCCAATGGTGCAATACAACCCACGGTGACCTTCGCCTTCGTGCGCAGCAGCCCGCCGGCAACCCAATATCGGGTCACGTTGAAAGAGGTGATGATCTCCTCCCTGGCCCAGGTCGGATCCCAGGGGAATCCGCCTTCGGAATCGATCTCGTTCAACTTCCAGAAGATCGAGTGGACCTGCCTCGACCTGGATGAGGCGGGGGGCAACACCGGCGGCTTGACTGGAAAATTCGACATCGTAGCCCAGAACGGCGAGTTGAAATCACGCCCGCCGTTCCGCGCGACCATCGAAGTCCAGAACGGCCGCAACGGCATCGTCATCACCTTCCCCGCCGAGCGGGGTCACACATATCGCATGATCGGCTGCCCGAAAATCGGCGAGGCGTGGAAGACGTTCCGCGAAATCACCGCTCCGGAAGACGGCACCACGAGCGTGTTCATCCCCATGGAGCAACCGTCGCTCCTCCTGCGCGTCGAGCAAGCGGACTGAACCGCCCGCTTCACCATTCCCAAAACTCGCGACATCCGGTTCCGCCATCACAACGGGCCGGATGTTTTGTTCTCCGCGTCAACACCGCGTCGCAGCCGCGCCAAAAACAACTCCACGCGCTTCGGGCCGGCAAGATTCGTTTCCGCCACAGGATGGCCCTCCGCGTAACGCAACGATTCAATCAGCGGCATCCACTCCAGCGCGCCATCCGTGGAGGCGCTCCGGGAAAACGCCGGCCAAACGGACACCGGCACGGGCGCCTGCCGCACCTGACCGCCGCCCGGCTCCGCACACGCAGCCGGCGGCGAGGTGACCTGGTATTCACGACAGACCAATGGCCTCAGCGGGTGAATCGAGCACGATTCGTTTTCGAGAAACGGGCAGGCCACGCCCATCTGAAAGTAAGCGAGACCCAACGTCCGAAAAGCCGCTTTGTCCGCATCCGGACTCGATCTCTCGGGAAGCTTTGCTGATTCCATGCGACTCAACGCCTCGCCGAACCGCGCCCGGATCAAACGCGCGCGCTCCGCCGGCAGAGCCGCGACCACGCCGGCAAGATGCCGCGCCTCGGTGGGCGAAATGGGCACCAACTGCCGGCAACACGCGCCGCAGCCAGCCTTGCAGGAAATCGTTCGGCCGAGCCGGCGCGCCCTTGTTTCTCCCAATGCCGCGATTTGATTCGCCAGCGCCTGGGCATCCGGCAGCAACGCCTCCGGCGAGCACGCCGCTTCCGGCACGGTGAACTTCACCTCCACCGTGTCCTCGCCAATCCGCACGCGGCCCGCGCCGCTGGTCATTTCCGACATGGGCGGAGCGTGGGCGGATGCGGTCCGGACTGTCAATGTTGGCGGAAACTTCCCCGGTGTGCGCGACTCGCACACCGCTGTGCGCCGGTCGCACGGTGCGCAACGCGCCTCAACTGCGTATTCAGGATGGCGGCAACAGATCAACCGCAACGATCAACCCATGAAAAACGCACTGCTCATCCTCCTTGCCGCTTCGTCCGGCTCCGGCGCCTTTGCCCAGGGCACCGCATTCACTTATCAAGGCCGGTTGCAGGACGGTGCCTCCGCCGCCAACGGGTCGTACGAACTTCGCTCGACTCTCCACAACACATCGTCTGGCGGCGGCACCGTGGCCGGTCCCATCACCAACAAGCCTGTGCTCGTCAGCAATGGACTCTTCGCGGTCACGCTCGATTTTGGCGGCGCCGCTTTCGACGGAAATCCACGCTGGCTGGAGATCGGCGTGCGCACCAACGGCGGCATGTCTTTCGAGCCTTTGATTCCGCGCCAGCCGGTCACGTCCGCGCCTTACGCAATCCGGGCCGCCGACGCGGGCACGGCAGCGAGCGTCAGCGCGGGCGCGATCGGCGCGTCGGCGCTCCAGACCGGGGCGGTCGATTCGGCAAAGATCGCCGATGGCTCGATCACGCTGCAGGATCTAAGCGGTTCGCTGGCCACGAACACCTTCTGGCGGCTCACCGGCAACGGCGGCACGACCACCGCCAGTTTCCTCGGCACGACCGACAACCAGCCATTTGAACTTCGCGTGGGCAACGCACGGGCCCTTCGCGTGGAGCCTACGGCTGGCGCTCCCAATCTGGTCGCAGGATTCTCGGGCAACATCATCAGCGACGGCTCGGTGGGATCGGTCATCGCGGGGGGCGGTTTTGGCCCGACAAACTTCAACCGCGTCTCCGGCAGCCACAGCACGGTGGGCGGCGGCTTCAACAACGAGGCCCGTCTCGGCAGCGCGACTGTGGCAGGTGGAGACAACAACTACGCCGGCAACGATCGCGCCACGGTGGGCGGCGGCTTCAAGAACCGCGCCAGCGCGCGGCTCAGCACGGTGGCGGGTGGCGATTCCAATGAAGCGACGGCCGAAGGCGCCACCGTGCCCGGAGGGCGGCTGAACGTGGCCGGCGGAAACTACAGCATGGCGGCCGGTCAGAACGCCAAGGCCACGAACGCAGGCACCTTCGTCTGGGCCGACGGCAGTGGAGGCGGCTTCGGCTCCACCGACATCAACCAGTTCCTAATCCGCGCCACCGGCGGTGTCGGCATCGGCCTGAACAATCCCGCCGCCGCGCTGGATGTGAACGGCCGCGTGAAGATGACCCAGTTCCAACTCGGCAGCACGGCCACCGCCGGCCAGATCCTGACTGCGAGCGCAAACGGCAGCGGTTCGTGGCAGACGCCGTCGTTCGTGCTGCGATCCGGTGACACGCTGAACGGCGATTTGACCATCTCGAACCCGTTCGATCTGAATTTTGGCGCGACCACGCGCCAAATGATCGACCTGTGGAACCTGAGCTACGGCATTGGCGTGCAAAACAACACGCTATACCACCGGACCGATGGGGGCTTCGCGTGGTTCAAGAAAGGCGTTCACGACAACAACGCCAACAGCGCCGGCGCCGGGGGCACCAACTTGATGTGGCTGGATTCCACCGGCAACCTGTTCGTCAATGCCAGCCTCTCGGTGGACGTCCCGAACGTGAATGCCGGCACCCCGTTTCCCGGGGTTGTCTTCGGTTCCCCCAGCGGCGAGGCCATCGCGTCGGCGCGTGCGGCCGGATCGCCCAATCAGTACGGCATCGACTTTTACGCCAACTACACGCCGCGGCTCAGCATCGCCAACAACGGCAACGTCGGCATCAACAACACCACGCCGGGCGGATGGCTCGACATCAACACCGGCAATGGAAACCTCCAGGTCATCAGCGACCTCGTACCGACCATCAATCTGACCGGCGGCGGCGTTCCCGGCACGATGCGCCTGCGCAACACGCTCGAAGTTTTCCCGTCCTTCGACGGCACTCGCGTCGGAAAGATCGACGTGCGCGACGCCAACGGCACACCTGCCATCACCCTCAGCGGCACCGGCGTTGCGACGGTGAAGGTGCTCGAAATCACCGGCGGCGCGGACATCGCGGAGCCGTTCCACATGTCCCACCCGGAAGAACTGCCCAAAGGCGCCGTCGTCGTCATCGATGAGGAAAACCCCGGACGGTTGAAGATGAGCAGCGAGCCGTACGACACCCGCGTCGCCGGCATCATCAGTGGCGCGAACGGCGTCCAACCCGGCCTCGCCCTGCACCAGCAAGGCAAGATCGAAGGCGGCCAGAATGTCGCCCTGACCGGACGCGCCTACGCGCTGGCCGACGCGACGCAAGGCGCGATCAAGCCCGGCGATCTGCTGACCACCTCCGGCACGCCGGGACACGTCATGCGCGCCTCTGACTCTGGTCGCCGTTCCGGAGCCGTGCTGGGCAAGGCCATGACCAGCTTGAAGGACGGCAAGGGCCTGGTGCTTGTGCTGGTGGGCCTGCAGTGATCCGTTTGCCGGAGGCATCACCATGCATACTTACTCCAAAATCCGCTGGCTGCTGCTCGCCTGCCTGCTGACGATGCCTGTGGCCAGCGTCCACGCGGCGCTCGCCTGGCGCGTGTCGGTGAAGATCATCCTCGACGGCCAGGGGAACAATCCCACGGCGACGAATCGCTTCAACTACAGCACCCCCGAGCGCATCCGGGAGGAGTTCGCGGAATACAATGTCCTCCTGGACCGCATGGGCTGGGGTTATCGTTTCGATCTCACGGAGGTCAAGCAACTGACCGGCTTAAATCAGTGGTTCAACAAGGATGCCCGCAACGGCAGCAACCGCCTCGAACTGGAACTTGCAGCCAAGGCCAATCCCGCCGTTTACGCCTACCGCCTCGACGCGTTGAACGTGTACGTCAACAACAGCAGTTCCGGCGTCGCCGGGCCGCACCTCCCGCTGCTGGGCGATGTCGTGATGTCCGGAGCGAGCGGCTACTGGTCGCTCATTTTCCACGAACTCGGCCATGCCCTCGGCCTGCCGCACACTCAAGGCTCATGCGGCATGTGCGACGAGGTATCCGACGAATGCAAAAGCCGCGCCGTCGATGACGGCATCGACGACACGCTGCTCGACCGCCAATGCTGGGCCCGCGACGACATCGCTGTTCAGAACTACGGCCGCAGCTATGCGGTTCTGTCAGCCGGACAAAAACGCAAGGTCGATGACGTGTGGGAAAACATCATGTCCTACCACAATGACAACGATAACAACCGGCTTCATCGCCTGACTCATGACCAGTGGGAAATTGTTGTCGACTCCTCAAACTTCCAGCGGCGCAACGTCACCTCCGGTCGCAGCGTCTTCGTGAACGGCGGCGGCTCCGGCATCTCGCCCTGCTCGCTCGATGCGCGTGTGCGTGAACTCGCCGAGGGACTTCCCGGCCCGGTGTCCTGGTACACCGATGAGCTTCTCCTGCACCCGCCGGCACCCGAGCTTTTCCTGCGCCGCAACTGCGAAAACTTCAATGTTGATCCGCCGTTTCCTCCCCGTCCGCCGGGTTATCCCAGCGATTGGTCGTGGCCGCCGAACCTGAGCATCTTCCCAAATCCACCAACGGGCTATCCCTCCGACTGGCCGTGGCCGCCGGTCGATCCCGCACCAATCCAGCTCTGCATCGGAGGATTCAAGACCGTGAAGGAAGCGCTCGATTGCGGCGCGTCGGCCGGCGACCGCATCCAGATCAAGGCCGGCAACTACAAGGAAACGATGCGCATCACCAAACGCATCACACTGGCGACCGACCACGGCACCGTGGCCATCGGCCGCTGAAAGGAAGGACACGAAACTGATGACTCCTCTTCGGACTCTCTGTTCCGCGCTCGCCGGTGCAAGCCTGCTCATCAACGCGGCCAGCTCCGCAAACGCTCAGGGCTATTCCATCGATTGGTTCACCATCGATGACGGCGGCGGCACCAGCACGGGCGGAAGTTACTCGCTAAGCGGCACCATCGGCCAGCCGGACGCCGGCGTGATGGCCGGCGGCAACTACTCGCTCACCGGAGGCTTTTGGAGCATCCAAGCCATCGACACACCCGGATTCCCCCGCCTCTCCATCGTGTCCGCCGGAGGCAACGTCATCCTTTCGTGGATGCCAGGCACGCCGGGATTCGTGCTCCAGGGGAATGGCGGCCTCACCGTCGCCGGCTGGGCCGATGCACCCAGCGGAAGCACGAATCCAATCTCCGTCCCGGCGTCCGCCGCCGCGAGATTCTATCGCCTGCGCAAGCCGTGACGACTCATGGCGAAACGCGGGCGCGGTTCAGCGTTCACAACGCCGCGTGCGCAGCGTAGGCTGCGCATCCATCCGGCAGGCGCATCCATGCCACCGTCGTCCAACAACCCGGTCGATTCGCAGCTCCAGCAGCGTCGCGAGGAAATCCGGCGCAGCCTCGCGCGCGTCAACACCGCCGGCGTCGCGGTCGTGCTCGTCACCATCGCGCTGGCGGTCGCGGCGGCCATCGGCGCATTGCGGGCCTCGCGTCAGACCGAACTCGCGCGTGAAGCGAACGAGCGCGGACGCGAGGAGCTGTGGAAATCCTATCTGGCCCAAGCCCACGCCGGGCGCCTCAGCAAGGTCATTGGCAGCAAAGCCGCCGGGCTCCAGGCAATCGCGGCCGCGGCCGCCATTCGTCCGTCCGTCGAACTGCGCAACGAAGCCATCGCGCATCTCGCGATGCTCGACTTTGAGCCCACACCGCTTTCGTGGACCAATACGCCGTTTCTCGACCACCGCATGGTGGACCCGACGCTCGAATGGTTTTTCGAGTCGGACGGACGCGGCAGCGTGCGCTTGCGCCAAATCGCTGACCCGACGAATGCCTTCATCCTGCGCAGCACCAACGGCGTGGTGTGGCAAGCGTCCTTCTCATTCGATGGCCGTCACCTCGCCGTGACCCACAGCACGCGCCGATTGGTGGTCTGGGATCTGCCGGTCAGGAAAGTGGCCTATGCGCACGAAGGCGTGACTCACGCCCGCTTCTCTGCGGGTCACAATCTGCTGATTGCTCTGGGAGAAGATTCCGCGCGCGTGCTCGAAGGAGATTCCGGGCGCGAACTCGCTTTCATCTCACCGGGTGGAAAGCCGTTTCAAAGTGCCTTCGATCCCACGGGAGATCGCATTGCGGTCGCCGTGCAAAACAAGGTGCATGTCTGGGACTGGAGAAAGGGTGTGCCCCACGAGACGAACGAGATGGACACAATGGTGTGGGACATCGCGTGGCACGGAAACCTGCTCGCCGCCAGCGACAACGCAGGGGAAGTGCGCGTCTGGGATCGGTTGACGAAGCGCTCACGCCGATTGCAGGCGCACCAGAACGTCGTGAACCGGCTCTTCTTCGATCCCCGTGGCGAAGTGCTGGTGTCCGGTTCGTACGATGGTTCAACCAAGATTTGGAACCCGCGCACCGGCCAACTCTTGCTCACGACCTCCGAGGGTTTCGTCACGCATTTCAGTCCGGACGGCGAGCGAGCGATGTTTCAGACGCAGTCGGGCTGGCAGATATGGCGCGTCTCAAGGCCGGTCGGCTTTCAGGTGCTTGATTGCACAAGCGGCACCTCGCCCAACGTTTGGCACACGGACTTCAGCCCCGACGGACGCTGGCTCGCCGCGACGAAGAACGACGGCGTGAGCATCTTCGATTTGCGCGACAGACAACGTGCCCTCTTCCAGCCGATGAACCAGTCGCGCGCCGCCTTCTTTCTCCCCGATGGTTCAAACCTGCTGGCCACAACCACTCGTCGCATTGGCTTCTGGCCGATCGACACGAACGCGGTTTCCAGCGGAGCCCGCTTTCGCCTTGGTCAGCGGCAGTTGATTCCACTCACCAACATCATCCACATCGAGCCAGGCACGCTCAGCTTCGACCGCACGCAACTCGCCATTCCACTGAGCCAGCAGCAGTTCGGTATCTACGATCTCGAACAACGCCGGGAACTGATTCGCTTCACCAATGCCGTGGTGCCGAAGCTTTTGTCGATCAGTCCGGACAAGAGTCTGGTCGCGATGGGCACTTTTCACGGCTGGGGCCTGGCGCTGTGGGACACGAAGACCGGGAAACAGCTCAAGGACTTTCGGGACGGCAACACATCGGCGTATTTCAGCCCCGACGGGCGCTTTCTCGTTTCGGCAGGTTCCAGCGCGTATCGCGTCCACGAGACAACCGACTGGAGCCTGCTTCACCAGATTCCGACGGACAGCGGCACCGACCTTCCGAATCAGGCCGCGTTCACCAGCGACAGCCGCCTGCTCGCGGTCGTGAAGCAGTTGAACCGCGTCGAGCTGTTCGATACGGCCACATGGAACCAGATCGCCGTGCTCTCAGCGCCCGATGCGCAACTGGTGAACTGGATGACGTTCAATCCAGGCAACCAGTCCCTCGCCGTCGCGACGCGTGGAGATGCCGTGCATCTGTGGGACTTGGCCAAGCTCAACGAACGTTTGGTATCGTTGGGGCTCGACTGGAATTCCACCGCGCCGGATCGCATGGCGGCGTTTTCAACCTCAGGAAAATCCCCGGGGGTGGGCGGGTGGAACGCACAGTTTCTGGCACCCGTTTCCGTCGGCGTGCTCGTCGTGCTCGCGTGCGCCGTCTTCATCCGCCAACGGCAGCGCCAGTTGCTCGCGGCCTACATGGAGACCGATCATCTCGCCGAAGAGCAGAAGCGGCAGCTCACCGCCGCGCAGGCCGAGCTCGTTCACAGCCAGAAGATGAAGGCGCTCGGCACGCTCGCCGCCGGCATCGCGCACGATTTCAACAACCTGCTTTCGGTAATTCGCATGTCGAACCAACTGACTGGCACGGCGGCGAAAGACAGTCCCGACATTCAGGAGAACGTGAGCGAGGTCGAGCAAGCCGTGCAGCAAGGCAAGAAGCTCGTGCGCTCCATGCTCGGTTACAGCCGCGAGGAAGCCGGCGAACAAGGGCCGTTCGGCCTGCCCGAGCTGGTTGAGGACACCGTGGCGTTGCTGAGCAAACAGTTCCTCAGCGGCATCGCGCTCACGCTCGAACTTGATCGCGACACCTCGCTCATCCGTGGCTCACGCAACCGTCTCGAACAAATCCTCCTGAACCTCATCGTCAACGCCGCGGAAGCGATGGAAGACGGCGGCACGCTGCGTATCTGCGTTCGACAGATCAATGCCCTGCCCGACCGGCTCGTGTTGCGGCCAAAGGATGCCGGAGTTTACCTTGAACTCGGCGTCGCCGATTCCGGTCCGGGTATCGCGCCGGAAATTCTCCCGCGGATCTTCGAGCCGTTCTACACCACCAAACATCGCGGTGTGACGCGCGGCACCGGGCTTGGCCTATCCACCGTTTACACGACGTGCGAACAGGATCACCTCGGCATCGCGGTGGAAACCAAACCCGGCGCCGGAACGCGCTTCAGCATCTTCATCCCGGTGACCGCGGAGGTACGCGTATGAGCCGACGGAGGAAGCCGGTGTGCGCGTTTCGCACACTATACAAGCGGGCCCGAATTCTTACGATGATTGCATGACGGACGTCATGAGTGAACGCAGCCTGGCCAACATCCTGATCATCGAGGACGATCCGGCGCAGATTCGCCTCTACTCGAAGGCGCTGCGCGGCTACCGCCTCACCTGCGTGAACAATGGCAGCGCCGCGCTCGAACAGCTCGACCGGCAATTGCCGGACGTCATCCTGCTCGACCACGTGCTGGCCGACGGCGAATACGGCACGGAGTTTCTCCCCAAGCTCAAGGACGCCGCCGCACATGTCCCGGTGATCATGATCTCCGGCACGCTCGACATCAAAGGCCGCCTCGCCGCGCTGCAAGGTTCCCGCTCGGCGCATTACGTAATCGAGAAGCCCGTGGACGTCATCGAACTCCAGAATACCGTCCAGCGTGCCATCGACGAGTGCGGTCTCGACGAAGCCGTGCGGACGCTGCGTTCACTCGAACGCGCCGAGAAGATCGAGAGCAACGATCCCGAGCGGCGATTTACCGAACGCCTCGCCCGTCAGAACGAATTGCTCAAACGCCTGCGCGGCACCGGCACCAAGCCGAACATCACCCACCTTGCCGACGAGTATAAAGTCTCCCGCAAGACCATCCTCCGCGACCTGCACGACCTGATCCAGCGAGGTCAGTTGGACGAGAGCGTGTATCCCGAGTGGAAGGCGGAGCGCGATTCGTGATGCGTGATTCGTGATGCGTGATCCGTGACGGGTAACTGTCTTCATCACGGATCACGCATCACGCATTATGAATCACCTTTTACGACCTTAGCCTCCATCCTACCCTTCCGCCCATGACGAAGCGTCCCTCGCTCCCCATCGCGCTGACCATCGCCGGCTCTGACAGCGGCGGCGGCGCGGGCATTCAGGCCGATCTGAAAACGTTCGCTGCGCTCGGCGTTCACGGCACGAGCGCGATCACCTGTCTCACGGCGCAAAATCCCCGGGGCGTCATGGGAGTCCAGGCCGCAGGCGCGAAGATGGTCGGGCAACAGATTGAAGCCGTGTTCGCCGAGCTGCCGCCAGCGGCGTGCAAGACAGGAATGCTATTCTCCACCGAGATCATCCGCGGGGTCACCAGGTTCTTCGGCGCCGCGAAGCGTCCGCCGCTGATCGTCGATCCCGTGATGGTGGCGACCAGCGGTGCCGCGCTGCTGAAGCCTTCCGCGATGCGTGCCGTGCGCGAAGAGTTGTTGCCGCTTGCGACGCTGGTCACGCCGAACCTCGATGAAGCCCGGCTGCTGCTTGGAATCAAGATTCGCGACGAGGAAGACCTGCGCACCGCCGCGCGGGAAATCGTCCGCCGGTTTGGCTGCGCCGCGCTCGTCAAGGGCGGACACCTGCGTGGCACGCGCGAGGCCGTGGACGTGTTTCACGATGGCAAAACCGAGCTGCTGCTCGCCGCACCGTTCGTGCGCGGCGTTTCGACGCATGGCACCGGCTGCACCTATTCGGCGGCCATCACGGCCCATCTCGCGCTCGGTCGCCGCCTGCCGGACGCCGTCGCCGCCGCCAAGGAGTTCATCACCGGTGCCATCGCGGGCAGCCGGCGGATCGGACGCCACTTCGCGCTGAACTGGTTTCACGGCGGTCGCGATTGAGCGCTCGTGGGATACGACGGCATGGGATCCGCGCCGGGCGATGCCCGGCGCTCCGGCTCTCACCTGCTCACAACTCAATAAATCCCGGTAATCCTTCTGTGCCGGGCTCCGA
>JBDHQG010000173.1:0-7817 GCA_039806925.1 Limisphaerales bacterium | reverse complement strand
CGTGAAGGTGATCGCCTCCGGCCAGACCTACGAGATGGCGATGGACCGGATGCACCGCGCGTTGGCGGAGTTCCGCATCCGCGGCGTGAAGACGAACATTCCGTTCCTCGAAAACGTCATCGGCAACGACATCTTCCGCAGCGGCCAGGCGACTACGACGCTCATCGACACGACGCCCGCGCTCTTCTCGTTCAAGCCGAAGCGCGACCGCGCGACGAAGCTGCTGAACTTCCTCGGCAACGTCATCGTGAACGGCAATCCGCACGCGAAAGGCTACAAGCCGACCAGGGCAATCACGGTCGCCGAGCCGCCGCCTTACGATCATCGCCAGGCGCCTCCGGCGGGAACGCGCGATCTCCTGCTCAAGCTCGGGCCGAAAAAGTTCGCCGAGTGGACGCTGAAGCAGAAGCGGCTGCTGATCACCGACACGACCTTCCGCGACGCGCACCAATCGCTCATGGCCACGCGCGTGCGCAGCTACGACATGATGGCCGTGGCCGATGCGTTGGCGCGTCGCGTGGGCGCGGAGAAGAACGGCTTGTTCTCGGTCGAGATGTGGGGCGGTGCGACGTTTGACACGGCGATGCGGTTCCTCAGTGAAGATCCGTGGGAACGCCTGCGCCAGTTGCGCGCGAAGATTCCGAACGTCTGCTTCCAAATGCTCTTTCGCGGCAGCAACGCGGTCGGCTACTCGAATTATCCCGACAACGTCGTCGCCGGCTTCGTGAAGCACGCGGCGGCGAGTGGCATGGACATCTTCCGCATCTTCGATTCGCTGAACTATCTGCCGAATCTCAAGGTCGCGATGGAAGCGGTGCAGGACACGCACGCGATTTGCGAGGCGGCGGTTTGCTACACGGGCGACATTCTCGATCCGAAGCGCGACAAGTATTCGCTGAAGTATTACGTGAAGCTCGCGAAGGAGCTGGAGAAGATGGGCGCGCATTTCCTCGCCATCAAGGACATGGCCGGCCTGTGCCGTCCGTTCGCGGCGAAGAAGCTGGTGAAGGCGCTCAAGGACGAGGTCGGCATCCCGATTCATTTCCACACGCACGACACGGCGGGCGTGCAGGCGTCGGCGATTCTTGAAGCGAGCGATGCGGGCGTGGACGTCGTTGATCTCGCCATCGCATCAATGTCCGGCTCGACCTCGCAGCCGAATCTCAACTCAACCGTCGCTTCGCTGCAGAACACGCCGCGCGACACGAAGCTCGATCTCGAAGCGCTGAACGAGTTCTCGGATTACTGGGAGAAGGTCCGCGAGTATTATCATCCTTTCGACACGGCGCCGAAGACCGGCAGCGCGGAGGTGTATCTGCACGAGATGCCCGGCGGTCAGTACACGAACCTGAAGGAACAGGCCGCGAGCATGGGCGTGTCGCATCGCTGGCCGGAGATCGCGCGGCTCTACGCCGAGGTGAACCAGCTCTTCGGCGACATCGTGAAGGTGACGCCGAGCAGCAAGGTCGTCGGTGACATGGCGTTGTTCCTGTTCAGCCGCGGCATCAAGCCCGAGGACGTGGTGAATCTCGAACCCGGCAGCGTCGGCTTCCCCGAGAGCGTCATCGACATGATGAGCGGCGGGCTTGGCTGGCCGCCCGGTGGTTTCCCTGAGGACGTGATGCGCGTCGTTCTCGGCGAAAAGAAGTTCAAGGAAGCGAAGGCCGCTTTCGAGAAGGACGAATCCGCCGCCAAGGCGACGCCGATCCATTTGAAGAAGCTGCGCGAGGAACTTTCCGAGAAGCTCAAGCGCGACATCTCCGACGACGATCTCTATTCGCACCTGATGTATCCGCAGGTCTTCGCGGACTTCTCGAAGCACGTCGCGCAATACAGCGATGTGAGCGTGCTGCCGACGCCGGCGTTCTTCTACGGCCTGAAGCTCGGCGAGGAAGCCACCATCAGCATCGAGGAAGGCAAGACGCTCTTCGTCAAGCTCGTCAACGTCAGCGAGCCCGACAAGGACGGTCGCCGCACGGTGGTCTATGAATTGAACGGCATGGCGCGCGAGACGCACATCCTGGACAAGGGCGTGGCGCCGAAGGCGAAGTCGCGGGCGAAAGCGGACATTGCGGACCCGTTGCAAGTCGGCGCGCCGATCCCGGGGCTCATCGCCGCGATCTCCGTGACCGTCGGGCACAAGGTCGCGAAAGGCGACAAGCTGCTGATGATGGAAGCGATGAAAATGCAAACCACCGTCTATGCGCCCTGCGACGGCGTGGTGGCGGAGTTGCCCGTGCAACTTGGCGACACCGTCGAGAGCAAGGATCTGTTGGTGAAGCTGAGGGCCTGAACTCCTCCTGGTACTTTAGGGCAGCTTGGCGCGGATGCGATAGAACCCGGCTGGCGCTAGATTGATGTCAAAGATCATCTGAGTTGTGCCGATGCCTGGGACATTTTCAAACCATGAGACTGGAAGAAACGGGCCGCCCGCTTCATCAGTGCGCTCCAGAGAATAAACCCGATTTGATGAACTGAGGAAAGTCATCACGATGGGAGCACCAATCGAGACCGATTCGATGCGCAAGAAAGAGAGCGGGTTCGTCGGGTCCGTGTCAGCGATCCATTCTTCCAGCGTCGTATGTGGATCGTTGTCGGGGTTGCCAGCGGCGACATCCGAAGCAGTGGGGTTCAGTCCAAAGCGTTGCGTCCAGCCGTCCGGGATGCCGTCGCCATTCGAGTCGGCGCTGGCGAGGATGACTTCGTACGCGCCGATGTCGAAGCGCGCGAGTCCGTCGCCGTTGCCATCGAGCGGGCGGGCGATTCCTTCGAGATCGTTGGTGATGCTGGCGGACCAGTTCGCGGACACGAGCGAGAGCGCGTTGGTGCCGGCGTCGATGCAGGGCGAGGCCGGCCCGAGACGCAGACCGCTCACGAATTGCGGATTGGCGCTGATGTTTCCTGGACCCCAGTGGATGACGCAGTTCGCGTTGTTGGTGACGATGCCGTTCTGGAGGTTGCAGTGTGTGATCGTGACTTCGGGATGCGGCAGGAAGCTGCTGGCTTCCATGGTCACCGCACCGCTGGGCGTGTTCCAGATGATGTTGTTGACGAGCGTGGCGCGGCCGTTGCCGGGGAAGAGGCAGTAGGGCGGGCCGTGACGCGTGGTGTGATCAAACATGCGCATGCCACGGCCGGAGTTGACGATGGTGTTGTTCGCGATGAGCGCGTCGCACTGGTTCTGCACGGAGATGGCGGCGGCGGTGAAGTTGGAGATGATGTTGTTGAAGACGATCGGGTTGCACTTGTCGCGCAGCACCACGCCGTGGTCGTCGCCGCCCGAGATGAAGTTCCCATAGATGATCGCCGAGCAGCGCGTCGGGTTAATCTTGTCCTCGTGCCCGGCGAGGAAGGTGTTGTAGCGGATGACCGGCGCGGGCGTGCTCTCGCCATACATGTCAATGTCATCGTTGTCGCCGCGTTTGTCGGAGAAGGTGCAGTGCTCGACGAGCAACGGCGAATACCGCGAGTGAATGCCCTGGCCGATGGAGATGAAACGGCAGTTGCGGATGTGCGCGGAAGCGGGTCCAGGATGGTTGATGTCGTCCGAGATGATCGCGATGGCGTCGCCGTCACGGGAACCGGTGTTCGAGGGAAGATTCTGAAATGTGCAGCCCTCGATGTCGAGATGGGTGCCGAGCGCGACGACGGCTTCGTGATAGCCGCGCGCCAGCGGCGGAGTGTTGGTGTCGCAGTCGTTGTCGTAATAGCTCTGGTGGTCGCCGGCGCTGTCCGCGAATTCGATGACGCAATGATGCAGGCGACTGGGCTGTGCGCGAACGAAGTATATCCCTGACCAGGTTCCAGATGTTCCCGAGCGCGTGATCGTGATGGGCTGGTTGCTTGTGCCGTTCGCGAGCAACTGGCCTTCGATGATCAGTCCGGCTGCCAATTCCATTAAAAGCTGCGCGCCGGGTTCGATGGTCACCACCACGTTGGATGGAATGAGCGTGCCTTCACTCAGGATGTTGACGCCCGACCAGGTGGCGCTGGCAGTCACGGTGCCGGAGATGAAGTTGGTGGCGGCGGATGCCTGCGTGAGCATCAACGCGACGGCAAGCGTCGATACGAAGATTCGCTTGGGGAGGATCATGCCCAAACAATCGCAGGCGGGCGCGATGCTGACAAGCGGCGGGATGGCCCGAATTCAACGCCGGCAATCGCTCCATTCCAGCCCGAAACGCGCGGAATGTCGGCGCTCACCGCGCCGGCCACATCCTTGTGCTGCGGCTGTCCTGCACAACCTTGTCGCCATCGTGAACACACAGCAGCGGACGCAAGTTTGCTCTGAGCGAGCGAGGGGGGGAAGTGATCCGGCTCATGCCGGATGCTACGATCGAGATGGATTTTGTGACGAATGCTTGATGAAACTGCATCCTTGAAATGGCGGGGTCGCGGGTTCGAATTCCCGCTGGCTCCAGCAGACGGGGCCGGTAGTGAGCTTCCCCCCATTTTCAAACCACGGGGCGCAGAAAATAAGTAGAAGTGGTTTCAAAATTCAAATTAGAGGAAACGCAAGGTGATGAGGGCGCAGGCCAGATGAAAGAAGGCCTGATACATGCAGAGGCGCCGGTCGTAGCGCACCACCAGGCGGCGGGAGTTGCCCAGCTAGGCAAAGGTGCGCTCGATCTTCCATCGCTTGCGGTAGCGGCGCAGGCTGCGGCCATCGTTGAGCGAGGGTTTGCGACGGTTCTTGCGGTGCGGACTGATGAGCAACAGGCCCCGACGCAGGAGCCGCCAGCGCAGCGGGTCGCTGTCGTAGGCGCGGTCGGCGATCACGCGCGCCGGTTTCTTTTTGGGCCGGCCCCGGCCGCCCCGTGGCACCGAGATCGCGTTGAGCGTCGGCTCGGCCAGCCGCACCTCGGCGGGCGAGGCGCTGGTCAGGTGGCTTCCCAGAGGAACACCCGCGCCGTCGACCACCACCGTCCATTTCGTGCCCTTGCCGCGCTTGGTTTTGCCGACGCACTCGCCCCCTTTTTGGCGGGGGCAAAACTCCCGTCGAGAAAGGTTTCAATCCAGTCGATCCGGCCGCGCCGGTCCAGCTCGGAAAGAAACGCGCGCCACAGCCGCAGCCAGACGCCGTGCTCCTCCCAGGCGCGCAGGCGTTTCCAGCAAACGCTTGGGCTGACGCCAAACTCGCGGGGCAGATCCTGCCAGCGGGCGCCGGTTTTGAGAATCCACAGGATGCCTTCGAGCACGACACGATGGGGTTTGGGCGGCCGGCCACGGCGTTTGCCTTGGCGCGGCACTTTGGCCTTGGGCAGCAGCGGCTCGATCTGTTTCCACTGGGCGTCGGTGAGCAAGGGCTTGCGCATGGCCATTGTCTGGCAGAAGCCCTTTGCTTGTACGATAGTAAAATACTGGAAATCAAAACTTTCTGAATCCGAATTTTGAAACCACTTCTAGTGTCATGAGGCCCGCGTCTTCCGAACAAGCCACGTTTGCGGAGGCGTTACTGCGCCGCGGCCTGTGGCCGGGACGCCGCGTTGCGGCAGCGCATCGAGGCATTGCTCCTCGCGGCCGAGCAAGCGGGAAATTTTCTGGAGGAACCTCCCACCGGCCTGACGAAGGGCGCCGGTTCAACGCTGGCCATCACTGAACCCAGCGAACGGACGGGCGACCGGATCGGCCGCTACAAGCTGCTCCAGCAAATCGGCGAGGGCGGCTGCGGCGTGGTTTACATGGCCGAACAGGAGGAACCGGTGCGCCGCCGC
The DNA here is from genome assembly GCA_039806925.1 of Limisphaerales bacterium. Taxonomy (GTDB): domain Bacteria; phylum Verrucomicrobiota; class Verrucomicrobiia; order Limisphaerales; family JADJPG01; genus JADJPG01. The sequence goes on along the minus strand of JBDHQG010000173.1, from coordinate 2,103 downwards.
GTGGCGCTCAAGGTCATCAAGCTCGGGATGGACACCAAGAGCGTCATCGCGCGCTTCGAAGCGGAGCGACAGGCGCTGGCGTTGATGGACCATCCGAACATCGCCAAGGTGTTCGATGGCGGCGTGACGCAGACCGGCCGCCCTTACTTCGTGATGGAACTGGTGCGCGGCGTGCGCATCACCGACTTCTGCGATGAAGCACGACTTTCAACCGAAGCGCGGCTCCGGCTGTTCGTGCAAGTGTGCCAGGCCGTCCAGCACGCGCACCAGAAGGGCATCATTCATCGCGATCTCAAGCCTTCCAACATTCTGGTCACGGTCAACGATGGCGCGCCCGTGCCCAAGGTGATCGACTTCGGCATCGCCAAAGCCACCGGCCAGCGGCTGACGGACAAGACCTTGTTCACCCAGTTCCACGCGTTCATCGGCACGCCCGCCTACACCAGCCCCGAGCAGGCGGAAATGAGCAGCGTGGACATCGACACGCGCAGCGACCTCTACAGCCTCGGCGTCCTGCTCTATGAATTGCTCACGGGCAGGACTCCCTTCGACGGCGAGGAATTGCTGCGTTCCGACCTCGACGAAATGCGGCGAGTCATCCGCGAAGAGGAACCCGCGCGCCCTTCGATGCGATTGAGCACTCTCCTCGCCGATGAACTGACCAGTTCCGCCCGACGCCGGAGGCCTTGTCACTCGATACGAAGGCGCTCGCGATGATGCGACGCATCCTTCCCCCGGAACACCCCAACATCGCCTACACGTCCAGCGCCCTGATCAACACGCTTGCCCTGGCGAACGAGGCACGCGCCCTGGCCGGCCTCTTTCCCTTGGTCTCCGATCTGGGCGCGATCGAGTCCGTCTTTCGCGAGGTGCTCCTGGCCACCAAGCCCTCCACGTTCCGCTATGACGATCCCACCTACATCGCCGTGCGCGGCATGACTCGCGTTCTCGCCGCCTATTACAATCTGGGCCGCGAATGGGAGGCGGCCGGCAAGACCGCGGAAGCAGAGGAATCCCGTCAAAGGGCGGCGGCGTTGTTGCGGGGCCTGCCGGCCCAGCTCGCGAGCCATCCTGATTTGCTTCAGCACTTCCAGGCCCAGGCCGCCATCGCGTTGATGCAAGCCGGGCAGCCAGGGCAAGCCACGGAACTTGCCGCCAGCTTCTGGAGCAGAAGACGCCAAGGACAGGCCGGCTGCAAAACGACGCGGCCTGGTTCCTGGCCACGGCCGAAATCCCGGCGCAGCGCGCGTCTGGTCTGGCCGTCGAGTTGGCGCGCAAGGCCGTCGAGGCGAATCCTCAATCCGCCAGCTATCGGAACACCCTGGGCGTTGCCCGCTACTATGCGGGAGATTGGAAGCTGGCCATCTCGGACCTGGAGCAATCCGTTTCGCTCGGAAAGAGAGGCAGCAGCTTCGACTTCCTGTTCCTGGCCATGGCGCATTGGAAGCTCGGCCAGCAGGAGGAGGCCCGACGACTCTATGCGCACGGCATTCAAAAGCTGGGCCCGCAGCCGAGCAAGGAGCTTCGCCGCTTCCAAAGCGAGGCGGAAGACCTGATCAAACCGGCCTCGGGAAACACGCTTCAGAAACGTGAGGGTGAAAAGAAATGAGCGAGGTCACGCGCATTCTCACCGCCATCGAACGCGGCGACGCGAAGGCTTCGGAAGAACTGCCGCCGCTCGTTTACAACGAACTGCGCCGCCTGGCCGCGCACCAGATGGCCGGCGAACGACCGGGCCACACGCTCCAACCGACCGCGCTGGTCCATGAAGCCTGGCTCGCGCTCGTGGACTCCTCGAATCAGTCATGGCAGAACCGTGCGCACTTCTTCGGCGCCGCCGCGGAAGCCATGCGTCGCATTCTCATTGCGCGCGCCCGCCACAAAAACCGACAGCGCCGCGGCTCTGGCGTGGCGCATCTCGACGTGGACTAAATCGACATTGCCAGCCCTGCGCCCGATTACCAGTTGCTTGCGCTCAACGACGCGCTCGACCGCTTCGCCGCGCTGGAGCCGCAGCAGGCCGAGCTGGTCAAGCTCCGCTATTTCGTCGGCCTGAAAATCGAGGAAGCCGCCGAAGTTCTCGGCATTTCCAAGGCCACCGCC
>JBDHQG010000172.1:0-7826 GCA_039806925.1 Limisphaerales bacterium | reverse complement strand
GACGGCCATGGCGGTGAGCAGCATCGGGCGGAAGCGCACCGCGCCGGCATCGACGACGGCGTCGGCGAGCGGCATGCCTTCGCGGAGTCGTTGCTCGATGAAGTCCACGAGGATGATCGAATTGCGCACGACGATGCCCGCGCCGGCCATGAAGCCGATCATTGAGGTGGCGGTGAAGAACGCGCCCATGCCGCCGTGCGCGGGGAGGATGCCGACCAGCGAGAACGGGATCGCCATCATGACGACGAGCGGCGTGAGGAACGACCGGAACCAGCCGACCATCAGCACATAGATCAGGACGAGTACGGCGGCGAAGGCGAGGCCGAGATCGCGGAAGACTTCGATGGTGATGTGCCATTCGCCGTCCCATTTCATCGACGGCTCGAGATCGGAGAAAGGCAGGCCGGCGTTGTGAATCTTCAGCTCGCCGCCGCTGCCGCCGAACTCCCGCGTGTCGAGCGCGCGGATCGCTTTGTTCATCTTTTGGATGGCGTAGACGGGGCTTTCGATGACGCCGGCGACGTCGCCGATCACATACGTCACCGGCATGAGGTTCTTATGGTAGATGGCCTTGTCGGCGATGGTGCGCTCGACGGTCACGAGCTCGCGCAGGGGAACGAGCGGCGGGACGCTTCCGGCCGCGGCGGGCTCGGGCAACGCGTTGCCATAGCCGGAACGCACGCGCAGCGCGAGCAGTCCTTCGGGCGTGGTGCGAGAGGAGCGCGGAAGTTCGAAGACGATGTTCACGTCCTCCTTCTCGCGCGGTTGATGGAGCAGATCGACGGATTCGCCGCCGACGGCGATGCGCAGGGTTTGCGAGATGGTTTCGGCGCTGATGCCGTGGAGCGCGGCCTTCTCCTTGTCGATGACGAAGCGCGTCTTCGGCTGATCCGCTTCGAGATACCAGTCCACGTCCACCACGCCTTCGGTTTGTTTGAAGATGTCGCGGACCTTCTTCGCGAGCGCGTGACGCGATTCCTCATCCGGCCCGTAGAGTTCCGCGACAAGCGTCTGCAACACGGGCGGTCCTGGCGGCACTTCGGCGACGGCGACGCGCGCGTCGAACTTCGACGCGATCTCGGCGACGCGCGGGCGGATGCGCTTCGCGATGTCATGGCTCTGCGCCTTGCGGTCGTGCTTGCCGACGAGATTCACCTGGATGTCGGCGACGTTCGCGCCGCGTCGCATGAAGTAATGGCGGACGAGGCCGTTGAAGTTAAACGGCGACGCTGTGCCGACGTAGATTTGGTAGTCGGTGACTTCCGGTTCCACGCGGATGGCGGCGGCGATTTCGCGCGCGGCCTGGGCGGTGCGTTCGAGCGCGCTGCCCTCGGGCATGTTCAGGATGATCTGGAACTCGCTCTTGTTGTCGAACGGCAGCATTTTGACCTTCACCCAGCCGATGCCCACGAGCGCCATCGAGCCGAGCAGCAGCAGCGTGATGCCGCCGAGGAATCCGAAACGCCACGCGCGATGGGAAAGGAGCGGCGCCATGATGCGGCGGTAGAGCCTGGTGAAGAAATCCTCGGGATGCTCGGAGCGGAGATGCGGCGTGGGGTTTGCCTCCGGCCTGCCTTCGGTGAGCGAGGAATACTTCCGGCCAAGCTTCAAAATGCGAATGGCCGCCCAAGGCGTGACGATGAACGCGATCATCAGCGAGAAGAACATGGCCGCGCTGGAGCCAATCGGAATCGGGCGCATGTAGGGGCCCATCAATCCGCCGACGAACGCCATCGGCAGCACGGCGGCGATGACGGCGAACGTCGCGAGAATGGTGGGGTTGCCGACTTCGTTGACGGCCTCGATGGCGATGGTGGACCAGCCCCGGCCTTTGTTCCGCGGGAGATGGAAATGGCGCACGATGTTTTCGACCACGACGATGGCGTCGTCCACGAGAATGCCGATCGAGAAGATGAGCGCGAAGAGCGTGATGCGGTTCAGCGTGAAGCCGTAGAGGTAGAAGACGAGGAGCGTGAGCGCGAGCGTCGCGGGAATGGCCACGGCGACGATGCCGGATTCGCGCCAGCCGAGCGTGAGCAGAATCAGAATCGAAACGCTGACCACGGCGATGAGCATGTGCCAGAGCAGCTCGTTGGATTTCTCGGACGCCGTCTCGCCGTAGTGGCGTGTGACGGACACCTGCACGTCCGACGGGATGACGACGCCTTTCAGCGTTTCCACTTTCCGCAAGACTTCGTCGGCGACGGCGATGGCGTTTGCGCCGGGGCGCTTGGCGATGGCGAGCGTGACGGCGGGTTGGTCGTCGGCTGACGAACCGTGAAACGATCCGCCGCCGAAGAAAACGTATTGCGAGGGTTCCTCCGCGCCATCGACGATCCCGGCGACTTCGCGCAGGTAAACGGGCTTCCCGCCGAACACGCCGACCACGACGTTGCCGACATCTTCCGCGCTGGTCAGGAACGCGCCGGTCTCGATGGCGATTTCCTGATTCGCGCTGGTGAGTCCGCCGGAAGCGGACTGGCGGTTCGCCTGGCGCAGCATCGCGACGAGTCCCGCGGCGCTGAGATTGCGGGAGGCGAGGCGGCTTGGATCGAGCAGCACGCGGACCTGGCGGCGCGCTCCACCGATGAGCGTGGTTTCGGCGACGAGCGGAACCTGCTTCACGGCATCGTCGATTTGGGAGGCGACGCGGCGGAGGGCGAGATGATCGTGGCGCGCGCTGTGAAGGGTGAGCGCGAGGATCGGAACGTCATCGATGGAGCGCGGCTTGATCAAGGGCTGACTGACGCCGTGCGGGATGCGGTCGAAGTTCGCCTGAAGCTTCTGGTGCAGCCTGGTGAGGCTGTCCGCGGCATTCTCGCCGACCTTGAAGCGGACGATGACGAGGCTCTGTCCGGGCTGTGAAGTGGAGTAGAGATATTCCACGCCGGGAATCTCCCAGAGCAGCTTTTCCATCGGGCGCGTGGCGCGTTCCTCGACTTCCTTCGCGCCGAAGCCGGGCATCGAGACGAGCACGTCGACGATGGGCACTTTAATCTGCGGCTCCTCCTCGCGCGGGAGCAGAATGACGGAGGCCAGCCCGAGCAGCACGGATGTGATGACGACGAGCGGCGTCAGCTTGGAGTCGATGAATCCGCGCGCGATCCGGCCGGCGATGCCGTGGGGCTCCGCAATGGGGGCAGGGGAATCGGGCTGTGTCATGGCGCGCAGTTAACGGGTGATTTCCAGCGGCTGCCCGTCGCGCAGTCCGGCGGCGTTTTCGATGACGATTTGGTCGCCGAGATCAAGGCCGGACAGAATTTCGATTTCGTTCCCGATGCGTTTGCCGGATTTCACCAGGCGCATCTGGGCGCGGTTGTTCCCGGCCACGAAGACGAGTTCGAGCTGGCCGCGAACAATCACTGCGCCGTCGGGAACGCGGAGGGCCGAGGTTTCACCGAGCGGGACGGCGAGGCGTCCGAATTGCCCCGTGCGAACTCCGGAGCCGGCGGGGAGTTCGCATTTAACGAGGAACGTGCGGCTGTTCGGATCGGCGGCGGGCGCAATTTCACTGACGGTCGCGATGAGATCGTTGGTGACGCCGGCGACGCGCACGGGCAGCTGCGCGCCGGGGACGATATGGCCAATCGCGGCCTCGGGAACGTCGGCTTCAAGGCGGAGCGATTTCGGATCTTCCATTTCGAGCAGCGGTTTGCCAGGCGCGGCGAGGTCGCCGACTTCGGCGTGTTTGCGGGTGATGACGCCGTCGAACGGGGCGATGACCCTGGTGTAGGCCAGCATGGTTTCCGCTTCCGTGACGGCGGCCCTGGCGACGCGGTGGCGCGATTCGATGCTCTCGAATTCCTGGCGCGAGACGGCGTTGTTGGCGAGCAGTTGCCGGAGGCGTTCGGTGTCGCGGCCGAGTTGCTCGCGCTGGGCCAGCGCCTGGTCGAGCCGGGCCTTGATTTCCCTGGCGTCAAGTTCCACCAGCGTTTCGCCGGCCTTGACCGGCTGCCCAAGGACGACAGGGAGCTTCTCGATGCCGCCGCTCACCTTGGCTTCCAGCACGGCGCGGTGGCGGGCGCGAATCGTTCCCATGACTTCTTCTGTCGCGGCGCGGGCCTTGTTCTCGACGGCCTGCACGCGGACTTTCGCGGCGGGCAGATCCAAGGGCGCCGCGGGCTCCGGGTTCCGGTGGCAGGCCGTGAGCGTAACCGCCAGCCCGGCGACAAGGTGGAGGTGTTTCATGGGATAGGTGAACCGGGTTCGCGCCTACTTGCAGCAGGGGCCGCCTCCGCTGCCCAGGCCGAATTTCTTGAGGATGATTTCCGCCGGGCAGAAGCGGGTGAACGCGGATTGAATCAGGTTCACGCCGACGAAGGCCGCCAGATAAATCCAGCCCGGATGAACCCAGCGCGCCAGCGCGAGGCTGGTGAGGATCATGATGCCGGCCAGGATGCGGATGCTGTTTTCAAGTGTCATGGCTGCGACCTTTCTTTTTACCGGTTGAATCGTTTGATTGACAATATGAGTATATGCGCATATAAATACTTCGCAACTTAAATTTTGAAATCATGCCTCGCAAGACTGAACCATCGGCGCTGCCGGACCAGGCGCTGGAACTGATCGCCGGCCGTTTCCGGGTGCTGGGTGAAGCCAGCCGCTTGAAGCTGATCCGTGCCCTGGAGCCGGGGGAGCGGAACGTGTCCCAGCTGGTGGAGGACACCGGGCTGACGCAAGCCAACGTGTCACGTCATTTGCAGACGCTGACGGAGGCGGGAGTTCTCGGACGGCGGAAGGAGGGATAGACCGTGGTCTACTTCATCGCGGACCGCGGCATCTTCGATCTCTGCAAGCACGTTTGCGGCAGCCTGCAGGAGCGGTTTGCGGCGAACGCGAAGGCGTTCGGCAGGTGAGGGCCGTCAGAATACCTCGGCCTTCAGGCCGCTGACGCGGCGGACGGTCTGCGCGATCTGGGAGAGGCTGCGCAGCGGCAGATGGCGGCTGCGGGTGTTGTGGACCGGACGGCTCGCGGAATAGATCTGCACGAGCGGAATCTGCGCGCCGCCTTCCTTGAGCTCGCGCAGGCGCGACGCGTATTGCTCGATCTGGTCGACGGACGGCTCCGCGTTGTCCACGGAGGCGAAGAGGCTCTGGATAATCACCGGGCGGGTGCGCGCGACGAGCAGGATGTTGGAGAGAATCTTGTCGAGCGGCACCTGGCTTTTGTTGGTGAGGTCCATCCACGACTGCGTGCCGACGTCGAGCTTCGCCCAGATTTCATCCTGCCGGGTGAGCAGCTTCAGGCCGCGCTGAACTTCCGGGAGGTCGAAGCCGGAGGCGTTGGAGACAAGGACGATCTTGAAGAACGGAAACCGTCCCAGGGCCCGGATGTGCGCCACGCTTTGAAGGCCCTCGGTGAACCTCGGGCTCAATGTCGGCTCGCCATCTCCGCTGAGCGTGACGTGGCGCAGCTGAAGCAGCTCCGCCGGGAGATTGCGATAGAGCGGCACGTCGCGGAGGGTGCCGGTGATGGCAGCGTTGAGCGTGGCGGTGAGCTCCCCGGCCATCACGTCGATGTTCAGCTGCTGGTCCCGTCCGGGAACGCTCCGGTCCACCTCGCAATAGACGCAGTCAAAATTGCATTTCTTGTCGGGATTGAAATTGATGCCGATGGAAAGGCCGCGGGCGCGCGGCGACACGACGACATAGACGAACCGGTTGCCGAGGAAGTTCCGCGGGTAGCCGTAGGCGGTTTCCCCCGCCCGCCCTCCAGGCGGGCTCAGCGGTTTCGTTGAGGATGTCGTTGACGGTTCTTTTTCCATGATCGCGTTCATATCCAGGCGATGATTAATGCTGCTACCGTTCGCCATTAACTGAACACCCGGCCGTGCCACCTGCTATGCGAGCGTTGATAAAGACTTTGCGGAAATTGGCGGTTTGATCGGCCGAAACCGCCGGGCCCGGCCCCGGAAGGAACCAAGAAAAGGCCACATGCCGACAATCATCGGGAAGTGGAAAGGACACGGATGCGCGACGGATGGATCGGAGCGGCTCCCGCTGTCGCGAGGGCCTGCGGTGAAACAGCGAACAGGAAAGGATTGCAATGAATACGAACCGAATTGTGGCCGACCTGAAGGTTCTCGCCCGCGACGCGGAGGATCTGATCGAGGCGACGGCGGGTGACGTGACCGACAAGGCGAAGGAAGCCCGGGCTCGCCTGCGCAAGGCGCTCGCAGCAGCGAAGGACACCTGCGAAGACCTCCAGCAGAAGGCCGCCGACGGGGCGCGGGCGACTGACAAAGTCATCCGCGAACATCCGTATCAATCCATCGGCGTGGCGTTCGGCGTGGGGCTGCTGATCGGCGTGCTCGCGTTGCGCGGCCGCGACTGACCGGGCGATGTCAGCGGAGCAGGGACAGAACAGCTGTGGCGGCGCGCCGGGCGGCGCCCGGTTCGCCAAGCGATGACGTCACACGCGGCAACTTTTCGCGGATGGATTGTCGCCGCGCCGGATCGCCGAGCAGTTCCAGCGCGGCCCGCGACAAGTTCTCCGGCGTCGCGTCGTCTTGGATGAACTCCGGGAAGATTGCCTCGTCCGCGAGGATGTTCGGCATCGCGAGGAATTTCACCTGGATGATGCGCCTGCCGATCTGGAACGTCGCCCATGAGGTTTTGTACATCGCGACGGTCGGCAGGCCGAACCACGCGCATTCCATCGTCACCGTGCCGGTGGAGGCGATGGCGACGGTGGAAGACGCCAGCGCCGCCGGAAGATCGCCAATCTGCGTCTTTACCTCAGCCGGAGCACCCAGTTCACGCGTGAGCTGCAGCAAGGATTCGTTCGACAACACCATCCGTGCTTCGACACCGGGCTTCGTGGCTCGGATCTTTTGAAGAGCTGCGAGCATCACGGGGAGGTGGCGTTTCAACTCTCCCACGCGACTTCCAGGCAACAGCAGCACCGAGTTCTCTGAACGTTGAACGCTCAACGTTAAACGTTGAACGTTGAACCGATCCACTGCCGGATGTCCGACAAACTCCACCTTCAACTCCGGCACACGCGTCGCATACCAGGCCTTCTCGAACGGAAAAATCGTCAGCAACAGATCGAAAAGCCGTGGCATCGACTTCGCGCGACCCGGACGCGAGGCCCAGACTTGGGGCGAGACGTATTTCACGATCTTCGGCCTCCAGTTGCCGTGCGTCGCGCGGCGGACCTCCAGCTCCCAGCGGATTTTCTCCGCGAAGCGGTGATTGAACACGGAGAAGTCCACGCACACGATCACATCGGGACGCCGCTCGAAGGCCAGCGCCACGAGCCGGTCGAAGAGCCGCTTGAATCTGCCGTAGCTTTTCAACGCGTCCCACGGGCCGATGACCGAATGCCGAGTCAGGTCGAACGCCAGCTCCACGCCCGCCGCCGCCATCTTCGCACCGCCCGCGCCGAAGAATTGCGGGCCGTGATTCGTGAGGCGTGAATCGTGACGAGTCCCGAGTTCCTGCTTGAGCGCCGTCACCAGCTCCGCCGCGAGCATGTCGCCGCTGCTCTCGCCGGCGATGAACATGAAGGTTGGCTGGCCGCCGGGCTTCATTGAGCGGAAGCGAGCAACGGCACGGACGACGTTGGCGCAGCTTGAACCTGCCGCGTGATTTCAAACGCCAGATCGAGCGCCTGCTTGGCAGACTCGCCGCTCACGCGCGGCGTTTGTCGCTCCCGCACGCACTCGACGAAGTGCAGCAGTTCCTGCTTGAGCGGCTCTTCCTTCGTGATCGGCACGGGCTCGCGCACGATGCGTTTGCCGGCGAACTCGCTGACGATGGTGGTGTCCTTCGACGCGAGCAGCTTCTTGAGCAGCGAGCTCTCCTCCTCGTCGTCAGATCGG
>JBDHQG010000171.1:0-7831 GCA_039806925.1 Limisphaerales bacterium | reverse complement strand
GCGTCACTCGAAGCGGATATTGTCGATGAACGTGCTGCCCGGATACTGCCCGCCCGAGCGGTAGATCACGCGGCAGATCGCGTGGCCCTGCACAGCGAGCCTGGCGAACGGCGGGCTGCGTGAGAAGGAACGCTACGAAGCCGCGCAACGTCTGCTCGATATTCCCGCATTCATCGACTTCATGCTCCTCAATCTCTATGGCGCGAACGGCGACTGGGATCGCGCCTCGAACTGGTATGCCGCCCGCAAACGCAGCGCGGATGGCCGCTATGTGTTCTTCGTCTGGGACGGCGAGCGCACCTTGGAGGAGATCGATGCAAGCGTGTTGAAGTTCGACGACGATCTCAGCCCGCCCCGGCTCTTTCACAAGCTCCGCGAGAATGAAGAGTTTCGGAAACTCTTCGCCGAACGCGCGCAGCGGCATCTGACCGGCGACGGCGCGCTCACGGCTGGTTCCGCTGCGGCGCGATTTCGCAAATGGTCGGAACGCCTCGATTCAGCGATGGTCGCCGAGTCTGCGCGCTGGGGCGATTACCGACGCGACGTTCACCCATACAAGGTCGGCCCGTACGAGCTCTACACGCGCGACGATCACTGGCGTCCCGAGATACAGCGCCTGCTGAACGATTACTTCCCGAAGCGCCCCGGAGTGTTCATCCACCAACTGCGGGAAGCAGGACTATATCCTCCGACGAAGTAACCATCGCTTTGATCCCGTAGCATCCGGCGGGACGTTGCGAATTCTCCTTCCTTCACCGCCGCGCTTGGTCACAATCACGCCTTTCAAGCGATGAAAGCCATTCAACTCGAAAAACCGCAGAGCTTCCGTTCCATTGAGATTCCCGAGCCCGCCGCGCCCGTCGCCGGCGAGGCGCTCGTTCGCGTCCATCGCATCGGCGTGTGCGGCACGGATATTTCCGGCTACCTCGGCAAGATGCCGTTCTTCTCCTATCCGCGCATTCCCGGCCACGAGCTTGGCGTCGAGGTGCTCGCCGTCGGCACCGGCGTCACGAACGTCAAGCCCGGCGACCGCTGCTCGGTCGAGCCGTACATGAATTGCGGCCAGTGCCTCGCCTGCCGCCGTGGCAGCACGAACTGCTGCGAGAACCTCAAAGTCCTCGGCGTGATGATGGACGGCGGGATGACCGAGCGCATGGTGCTCCCCGCGCGCAAGCTGCATCCCGCGAACAAACTTTCGCTCGAACAATGCGCCCTGGTCGAAACTCTCGCCATCGGCTGTCACGCCGTGAACCGCGGCAATCCGCAGCCCGGCGAGAACGTGCTCGTCATCGGCGCGGGACCAATTGGCCTTTCCGTGATCGAATTCGCCAAGCTGTCTGGCGCGAAGACCATCGTGCTCGACTTGAACGAGCAACGCCTCGCCTTCTGCCGTGAAAAGATGGGCGTGCAACACACCATTCTCTCCAAGGGCGACGGCGCGGAGCTGGAGGAATTGAAGGCGCTCACCGACGGCGCTCTCGCGCAGGTCGTCATCGACGCGACCGGCAGCAACAAGTCGATGGGCCACGCGCTCAGCTATTGCGGATTCACCGGGCGCTTGGTTTACGTCGGCATCACGCAGGCGGAAGTCACCTTCCCGCACGCGCCGGTGATGCATCGCCGCGAGCTCACGCTGCTCGCCAGCCGCAACGCGCTGCCGCCGGACTTCACGCGCATCATCAAGCTGATCGAAGACGGCCGCATCGACACGCGTCCATGGATCACGCATCATGGTTCCTTGGGCGAGATCGCGACGCTTTTCCCGATGTGGATCAAGCCCGAGACCGGCGTCATCAAGGCCGTGGTGCAAGTCGTCTGAGCGCAAACCGAAAATCCCGACATGAACCAACGCAACCGCGCCTTCACCCTGATCGAACTGCTGGTGGTCGTCGCGATCATCGCGATTCTCGCCGGGCTCCTTCTCCCGGCGCTGGGCCAGGCCAAGGGCCGCGCGCAGACCGCCGGCTGCCTGAACAACCTGCGACAGCTCAACATCGCGTGGACACTTTACGCTGACGACAACGACGACAAGCTCGTCAATAACCACGGCCGGCCGGAGACGATCACCAAGCGCAACAACTGGGCGAACAACGTGCAGGACTGGGGCATGAGCAATGACAACGTCGATACGAGCCTCGTCACCGACGCTTTGCTCGGCATCTACGTCGCCAAATCCGCCTCAGTGTTCAAATGCCCGTCAGATCGCGCGATGGCCGCCAATGGCGAGCGTATTCGCAGCGTTTCGATGAACTGCATGGTGGGCGATCCCGGCGAGCTCACGAACAAGTTCAACCCGGACTATATCCAGTTCTTCACGTCCGCGAGCATCTCCGATCCCTCGAAGATTTTTGTCTTCCTCGATGAACATCCCGACACGATCAACGACGGCTTTTTCATGAACCAGCTCGGTGGTTATCAATGGGGAAATCGCCCAGCCTCCTTCCACAACGGCGCGGGAAATTTCTCCTTCGCCGATGGCCACACCGAGACGCACAAATGGCAGGTCGGCGACACCGTGCGCCCGCCGTTCCAAGGCGGAGCCGGCGGCAACATCGCGGCCTCGCCACCGACGGATTTCGACTGGGTGAAGGAACGGACGAGCTTCAAGAAGTAACAATTACCCCGTCGAAACAGTTGACGCAGTGGTCTGCTTGCGGAAAGTGGAGGCATGAAAACGGCTGTCCTGTTGGCCCTTGTTATTCTGACGCTCAATTGCGCGACCTCTCATCATCAAGGAATAATAGCTCTCGACGATGAATCGCTTCGTCAACACACCGAAGACCGGAGCACATGGGTTGATCCAGTCAGCCCGTTCTGACAGTGGACTCCACGGCTCGTATTTGTTCACGCATATCACTCCAAGCTCCAAGCGTGCATGGGCAGAACGAATTCGACACCTAAAATTTCACTCCGCCACGTAAACGTTCTTCAGCTCCGTGTAGCCTTCCATCGCCGCCATGCCGAGGTCGCGACCGAGACCGCTCTGCTTGAAGCCGCCGAACGGCGCCTCCACATGAACGCTGGAGTGGGAATTGATGCTGAGCACACCGCTTTCCACCCCACGCGCCACGCGCAACGCGCGCTTCAGATCGTTCGTCCAGAGCGAACCGCTCAGGCCGTAGCGTGATGCGTTCACTTCCCGCAGCATCGCTTCCTCATCGTCGAACGGCCGGATGCACACGACCGGTCCAAAGACCTCCTCCTGCCACACGCGATCCGTTGGTTCCGCACCCAGCACCACCGTCGGCTCCAAATAAAATCCCTTCGGCAACGGCCGCTTTCCGCCACAGGAAACCGTGCGCCCGGCTTTGCGCACACCTTCGATGAACTCCTCCGAGACGGCACGTTGACTGGCGGAAACGAGCGGCCCGACCTGCGTCGCGTCCAGCGCCGGATCGCCCACCACGATCTTTTTTGTCGACGCGACGAAGAGCTCCACGAACTTGTCGAACACCGGTCGCTCCACAAACATCCGGCTCCGCGCGCAGCAATCCTGGCCCGTGTTGGCGAAGACGCTCATGGGCGAACTCGTCGCCGCCTGCTCGATGTCCGCGTCCGCGAAGACGATGTTCGGCGACTTGCCGCCCAGCTCGAGCGACACGCGTTTCAAATCCTTCGCCGCCATCGCCATGATGCGCGAGCCGATCTCGGTCGAGCCGGTGAAGGAAACCTTGCGAATCAACGGATGCGAGGCGAGCGCGTCGCCAATGGCGCTCCCCTGTCCCGGCACGACTTGCAGCACGCCCGCCGGCACGCCGGCCTGATGCGCGAGCTGGCCGAGCAAGATCGCCGTGAGCGGCGACTGGCTGGCCGGCTTGAGAATCACCGCGTTTCCAGCCGCGAGCGCTGGCGCTACTTTCCAGCAGGCGATCGGGAACGGAAAATTCCACGGAACGATGGCGGCGACGACGCCCATCGGCTGACGCAGCGTGAAGTCGAATCCGCCGCGCGCGACAGGAATCGTCTGGCCGAAAAACTTGGTGACCGCGCCGGCGTAATACTCGAAGACCCGCGCGCCGAGCGCGATTTCGTCACGCGCATCGCTGATGGGCTTGCCGACATTCTGGCTTTCGAGCCGGGCCAGCGTTTCGAGATTTTCGCGGATGACGCGCGCGACGTTGAAGAGAATGTCCGTGCGTTTGCGCGGCGAGAGATCCCGCCACTCAGCCTCGAAAGAGCGCTGCGCCCCGGCAATTGCGGTCTCCACATCGCCGACCGTGGCGGCGGAGACTTCGCAGAAGATCTGCTCGGTGGCCGGATTGGTCTGCGGAATGGTTTTGCCGTCGCTGGAACCTTTGAACTCGCCGTCGATGAAAAGCTTCGTCGCTGTCATGCGATCAAGTTTAGGCAAAACACGTTCGCCATGTCGATGTTCTCCACCCGACCGGATCAACCCGTCGTCAGCGCTGACCGGGCATCTGGCCTTGCCCCGGTTTGGCGGACAGGTGGAGGATGAGGGCATCCGCGACACGGCGCCCGCGTCATCCCGCGCATGTCGCGGCTTTCAATTCCTTTCGCGTGCGGTTCACACGCCAGAAGAAGTAACCGAAGAAGAGCAGGCCGCACGCGTTCACCCCGGCCGTGTAGCCGAGCTTGTAGCCGTGGCCGGTGTTGTTCGGCGCGTAGATCGTCACCTCCTGGCCGATGATCAGATTCGGCATGGCCATCGGCATGATGGCGCCGTGCAGCATTCCGCGCGCAAAGCCGGCCGGGGCCGCGTCGCGATCCAGGCTCGCGGAGCAGCGCTGGACCATCCATCCCAGCGAAACGGCCACCACGGCGACGGTCAGCGTGCGGAGCAGGATTTGGAGAAGTTGGCGCGGGAGGGACGACGCTTTGGCTTGAGTTTGCGGCATGGGTTCCGTAGAGGCAGCAGCATGTTTTTGCGCGAGCGCGGCACGCAAGCAGAATTTTGCGACCGTCCGGATTTGTCGCCGGCGGAGCTGCAAGGGGTGTATCGCCAGCTCGCCCGCCTCAACCGACTCGTCCACACCACCCACCTGATCGGTGCCGCCCTCACACGTCTGCGCGGGCGACGAAATGTCGGGCGGCTGACGCTGCTTGATCTCGGCGCGGGCGATGGGGCGGCCGGCCGGCAGCTGGAAAGCTGGGCGCGGGCGCGCGGCTGGGAATGGACCGTCGCCAGCCTTGATTTGAATCCCGGCGCGCTCCGGCTCGGGACGGGGCCGCGCCGGATCGCCGGCGACGCCTGCGCCCTGCCCTTCGCCGACGAAAGTTTTGACGTCGTGTTCGCGTCACAAATGACCCATCACCTGGATGTCCGGCTGGCCGCGCGACATTT
This sequence comes from Limisphaerales bacterium, assembly GCA_039806925.1. Classification (GTDB taxonomy): domain Bacteria; phylum Verrucomicrobiota; class Verrucomicrobiia; order Limisphaerales; family JADJPG01; genus JADJPG01. Next base: position 2,529 of record JBDHQG010000171.1, on the reverse strand, counting down.
CGCCGAAGCGTGGCGGGTGACGCGCGACGCGCTGTATCTGCTCGATGCGCACCGCAACGTTTTCGCACTCGTGTTTCTCTCCGCGTTCCTGCGCCTGGCGGGTTTCTCGCGCGAGTTCCGTTCCGACGCCGCGCTTTCGGTGAAACGCGGCTGGCGCGTGCGCGAATGGCAGCGGCTCGCGGCGGATGCCCGGATTCCGAACGCCTCCGTCCACGTCGATTACGCCTCGCGCATCGTTCTCTCCGCGCGGAAGCCCGCGGCGCCTGCGACGTAAACAACCCCGCCTGGCTGACGATAGTTTCTTGCGATGGCCGGCGGCACCTTGTAGCTTGGCCAATCTCACTAACCGCCTGTGAAAACGCTAAGTCGTATCGTCGTATTGTTGTTGGCTGCATGGGCGGCGCCCCGCGCCTCCGCCGCAGTCGTCATCAATGAAATCCACTACAACCCGGACGTAAAAACGGAGGCCGCCGAGTTCATCGAGCTCTACAACGCCGGGGCCAGCACCGTCAATCTCGGCGGCTGGGCCTTCACGGACGGCATCAACTACACCTTTCCCTCGACGAATCTCGCGCCCGGCGCGTTCCTCGTCGTGGCGCAGAATCCCGCGGTGTTGCAGGCCAAGTTCGGCGTCTCACGCGCGCTCGGGCCGTTCAATCCCGACGGCAGCTCCGGCCTCTCCAGCCGCGGCGAACGCCTCACGCTCCGCAACGCCGCCGGCCAGATCGAGGACGAGGTCGAATACCAGCTCGGCTTCCCGTGGCCGACGGTCGGGGACTCCACGACGCCCGGCAACGGCAACTCCATCGAGCTCATCCATCCTTCGCTCGACAACAATCTCGCCGGCAGCTGGCGCGCCTCCGGCAGCGGCGCGGGCGGCTCGCCGCTGGTGAACACCACGCTCCTGGCCTCCGGCGGCGCGTGGAAATTGGTGAAGGGCACCAACGAGGCCTCCACGCCGGCCACGCTGTGGCGGCAGCCGGGATTCGACGACAGCGCGTGGACGACGGCGACGCTGCCGGTTGGTTATGGCGAAACATTTCTCGCCACCACCCTCGCGGACATGAACGGCGCCTACTCCTCCGTCTTTCTGCGCAAACAGATCACGGTGGCGGACCCGGGCCAGTTCACACGCCTCGTCCTCGAATCGCAATACGATGATGGTTTCAAGATGTGGATCAACGGCACGCTCGTGGTGGACAACACCGCGAACATGACCGCGGGCGAAGTCGCCTACAACGGCACGGCGATCGCGAGCTTCGAGCAAGGCGCCTTCGCCAACGTCAACATGGCCGGCAACGCGCTCGCCGCGCTCGTTCCCGGCGTCAACACCATCGCCGTCCAGGCGCACAACTCCGCGCTCGCCGGCAGCAGCGATTTCTTTTTCGACATGCGGCTGATCGGCCAGATCGGCGGTTCGGGCGGCAACGGCCCCAGCCCCGGCCGCATCAACACCGTCTTCGCCAACAACGCGCCGCCGCAAACGCGCCAGGTCGAACACACTCCAAACGAGCCCGTCTCCGGCCAGGCCGTCCGCATTTCGGCCAAGGTAACGGACCCGGACGGCGTCGCGAGCGTGACGTTGCAATATCAGATCGTCAGCCCCGGCGCTTACATCGAACTGGCGGACCCGGCCTACACGAACGCGGCGAACTGGATCTCGCTCCCCATGAATGACGGCGGCACCGCCGGCGACGTGACGGCGGGCGATGAAGTTTATTCCGCGACCATTCCGGCGTCAGTGCAGACGCATCGTCGGTTGATTCGTTATCGTGTCACCGTTGCGGATTCGCTCGGTGCATTCGTCCGATTGCCTTACACGGACGATCCCCAGCCGAACTTCGCCTACTTCGTTTACGACGGCGTGCCCGGATGGTCCGGCGCCATCCAGCCCGGAGCCGCGGGCGCGAACGGCGTGGTGCAAACTTTTTCCAGCAACACGATGGGACGTCTGCCCGCGTTTCATCTCATCGGCAAGAGCAACACCATCGCGACGGCGACGTGGTTCAGCCGTTACACCGGCGACCTGTATCAATGGGGCGGCGCGCTGGTGTACGACGGCAAGGTGTACGATCACATCCGCTATCGCGCGCGCGGCGGCGTGTGGCGTTACTCGATGGCGAAGAACATGTGGAAGTTCGATCTCAACCGCGGGCACGATCTCGAGATGCGCGACAACTGGGGCCGCAGGTATTCCGTGCCGTGGACGAAACTGAATCTCGGCGCGAGCATCCAGCAGGGCGACTTCAATCACCGCGGCGAACAGGGCATGTTCGAGAGCGTCGGCTTCCGGCTCTTCAACCTCGCGGGCGTCGCCGCGCCGCACTCCACCTTCTGCACGTTCCGCGTCATCGACGAGGCGCAGGAGGCGAGCCCCGCCACGCAATACGAGGGCGACTTCTGGGGCGTGTATCTCGCCATCGAACAGGAGAACGGGCGCTTCCTCGATGAGCACGGCCTGCCCGACGGCAACCTCTACAAGATGGAAGGCGGCACGGGCGAATTGAACAACGTGGGACCGTCCGGGCC
>JBDHQG010000170.1:0-7853 GCA_039806925.1 Limisphaerales bacterium | reverse complement strand
CGCGCACGATTCGCTCGCCGTCGACGCGTGCCGCGTGTGGCTGCTCAAGCAGAAGCAGACGCAGGATTGGAAGACGACGAAAGCGACGGCGGACGCGGTCTATGCGCTGCTGCTGCGCGGGAAGGATATTCTGGCGAGCGATGCGTTGGTGGAGGTGACGGTGGGCGGGGTGAATGTGACGCCGGGCAAGAGCCGAATCTCAAATCCAAAATCTCAGATCCCAGATCAGCCGGAGGCAGGAACCGGCTTCTACGAGAAACGTTTCGCTGCCTCGGAGATTAAGCCGAAGCTCGGTGAGATTACGGTCAAGAAGCTCGACGACGGCGTCGCGTGGGGCAGCGTGCATTGGCAATACCTCGAAGACATGAGCAAGGTCACGCCCTACGCCGGCACGCCGCTCAAGCTCAAGAAGTCGCTCTACACAAAGGTGAACACCAAGAAAGGTCCGACTCTGGAGCCGGTGAAAGGCGCGGTGCAGGTCGGCGACGAACTCGTCGTCCGCATCGAGCTGCGCGTGGACCGCGACATGGAATATGTCCATCTCAAGGACCAGCGCGGCAGCGGTACCGAGCCGGTGAACGTGCTCAGCCGTTACAAATATCAGGACGGACTCGGCTACTACGAATCGACCCGCGACACCGCCAGCCACTTCTTCATCGATTACCTGCCGAAGGGCGTTTACGTCTTCGAGTGCTCCACGCGCGTGCAGCATCGCGGCCAGTATCAGACCGGCGTGGCGGAGATTCAGTGCATGTATGCGCCGGAGTTCAACAGCCATTCGGAGAGTTTGCGCTTGGAAGTCCGGTAAGCGGCGGGCGTTTTCCGGGGTTTTGAGCGCAAAATGGCCATAATTTTCTGTTGCTTCCTTGGCTGGCCTGATTAACTTCCCCGCTCGACTGGAAATTTGAACTGAGAAATACGTGAACAGCGAATTGTGCAAACAGGCGTTGGCGAAGGTCGGAAATCCCAACACGCTCATCAACCTTGTCTCACGCCGCGTGCGTCAGTTGAACACGCCCGGCGGCCTGACGAGCCGTCCGCTCATTGGTGACACCACCGGCATGGGCGCGGCCGATGTCGCTCTCGCCGAGATTATCGACGACAAGATGGGCTGGGAGTTTCCCGAGGAGCTGCCGCTGGGCGAGGTGGCACCAAAGAAGAAGAAGCGCGGTTAGGCGGACTTTTTATGATCCGGTGAATCCGGGTTTTGCCAGCCAGAAGGTCACCGCCTTCTGGCTGTTTTAGCTTAGACAGGCTCGCATGGCCGACATCGTGACCAATCCAAAAGCTCGCCGGGATTACCACATCCTGGAGACTTTTGAGGCGGGCGTTGTGCTCCAGGGAACGGAGGTGAAGGCGCTTCGGGCCGGGAAAGGCCAGATTGCGGATGCGTTTGCCCGTGTGGACAACGATCAGGTCTTTCTCCACAACGCCCACATCGATGAGTACGCCTTTGGGAATCTCCAAAATCACCAGCCCAAGAGCGTGCGAAAGCTTCTGCTGCACAAGGCGGAGATTCGGAAGTTGTCCGGGCTGGCTTCCGTGAGGGGCAACGCCATCCTCGCCCTCTCGTTTTACTGGAAGAACGGCAAAGTGAAGGTCTTGCTTGGCGTCGGAAAGGGCAAGGTCGAGTTCGACAAGCGCGAGGACATCAAGAAGCGCGATGCGGATCGGGAGGCGAAGCGGGCGACGATGCACCGCTTCAAGGGGAAATAGGGAAAAGAAAAGGCGGGCTTGGAAACCCGCCTGTCCTGGGAAAACTGCTTGGAAACCGGCTAGGCCTTGGCCTTTGCGTCTTCCTTCTTCCACTTGCGCTTGGGCGCCTTGGTGACGAGCCCCTTCTTCAGCGCACTCGCGGAAACGCGGATGTAGCGCACTTCGCCGTCGATGACGGCTTTCACGCGCTGGAGGTTCGGCAGGAACCGGCGCTTGGTGATGGCGGTAACGTGGGTACCGATGCCACCGGCCTTCTTCGCCTTGCCGCTGCGCCAGATGATGCTGCCCTTAATCGGGCCCTTGCCGGTCACTTCACAAAATCTACCCATACGATTTTTTTCTTATTAAAAGGAGCGGAGAAGGTATCAACCAGTCCCGTTCTGGCAAGCACTTATTTTGAGCGGTTCATGCCCGTGCGGCCAGCCCGATGGCGTCGGAGAGCCGGGTGAGGCCCTGCTGGTGAAGCCGTTTCTGAAGCCCGGACACGATCTGTCGTGCAATGGCCGGTCCCTGGTAGACCAGCCCGGTGTAAACCTGAACCAGGCTGGCGCCGGCCGTGATCTTTTCCCAGGCGTCCTCGTCGGTGAAAATTCCGCCGACGCCAATGAGGGGAAGTTTGCCATGCGTTTGCCGGTGCAGATGGCGGATGACTTCCGTGCTGCGCGTGCGGAGCGGCCTGCCGCTCAGGCCGCCGGTTTCGGAGTAGATGTGTTGCAGGCGGGGATCGTTCGTTTCCGGACGGGTGATGGTGGTGTTGGTGGCGACGATGCCCGCGAGCTGTCGGGGGCCGGCGAGTTCCAGAATTTCGTCCAGCGCCTCGAAGGACAGGTCCGGGGCGACTTTGACGAGGATGGGCTTGGGGACGGATGCGTGAGGCGTGGCGCGGGATGTTCCGTTGCGGGCAGCGGCCTGTTGTGAACAGGCGTGGTTTACTTCCTGGAGCGCGGCGAGGATTTCGTCGAGGGCGGACTTGTCCTGGAGCTGGCGGAGGTTGGGCGTGTTGGGGGAGCTGACGTTGACGACGAAGAAATCCGCGTGCGGCCAGAGCAGGCGCAGGGAGCTGGAGTAGTCCCCGGCGGCGGATTCGAGCGGAGTGATCTTGGATTTGCCGAGGTTGATGCCGACGGGATGCGCAGGCCAGCGTCCGAGCGTGCGCCAGTTTGCGAGTTGGCGCGCGAGGGCTTCGGCGCCGGGATTGTTGAATCCCATGCGATTGATCAGCGCCTCGTCGGTGACCGCGCGGAACATCCGCGGCGCGGGATTGCCGGGCTGCGCGTGCCAGGTGACGCCGCCGAGTTCGCTGAAGCCGAATCCCAGCGCGGGCCAGACGGGCGCGGCGGCGGCGTGTTTGTCCATGCCGGCAGCCAGGCCGACGGGGTTGCGGAAGTTCAGTCCGAACGCCTCCACGGGCAACGCCGGGGCGCCATAGAACGCGTCAAGCGCATCGCACAGGGCGGGATGCCGGCCGGCTCTGCCGAGGGCGGCGAGGGTTCGATTGTGAATCTCCTCGGATTCCTGTGCGAACAGCGCGGGTCGGATGACGGTGCGGTAGAACCATGACATGGCGCGACCGTAGCGAGCGGCTCGTGTTTAGTGAACCACGAAAGGGAGGAGGGCCTGCGTCAGGGTGTGGCGGGCAGTTGGTTCGGCCTTTGCTTGGCAGAGGGGCATGAGCCAATACATTCTGGTCATTGACGATGAAGAGCAAATCCGGGAGCTGATTGGGATTTATCTCCGCAAGCAGGGATTCGAGGTCGCTTCGGCCGGCACTTCGCAGGGCGCGATGGCGCTGTTGAACCAGCGAATCCCGGACCTCGTGGTGCTCGACATCGGGCTTGCTGACGAAGACGGATTGCACGTCCTGGTCGACATCAAGAAGGCTTTCCCGGCGGTCAAGGTCGTCATGTTGACGGGCATGGGATTTGTCGAGGACTTGTTGCAGGAAGCCGTGCAAAAAGGCGCTGACGGCTATGTGAGCAAGGTGCTGCCTCTCGACGAGTTGCTGATGGCCATCCAGCGCGCTTGCGGCACTTCCAACGCCGAACTTCAGGGCGCCGCCTGAGCCGCCTGAGCCGCCTGCCGGCGGAGGGCCAGACTCTTTCTGCCGCGACCTATTTGCCGGTCACGGCAAATAGTTCCTTTCCCCGCGCCTGAACTACACCAGCGCTTCTTCGATCTCGAGGAAACCTTGCAACTGCCGGATACGCGTCGGGTGACGCATCTTCCGCAACGCCTTGGCCTCGATCTGGCGAATGCGTTCGCGGGTGACCTTGAACTGCTTGCCGACTTCCTCCAGCGTGCGCGAATAGCCGTCGCCCAGGCCGAAGCGCAGTTCGAGCACCTTGCGCTCGCGCTCCGTGAGGCTCGACAGCACGTCGCTCAGCTTGTCCTTGAGCAGGCTGTAGCTCGTCATGTCGGACGGATTCTCCGCCGACTTGTCTTCGATGAAATCGCCGAAGTTCGTGTCCTCGCTGTCACCGACGGGTGATTGCAGCGAGATCGGCTGCTGCGCCATCTTGAGGACGGCGCGCACGCGCTCGACCGGCATCTGCATTTCATCCGCGATTTCCTCCGGCGTCGCTTCACGACCGAAGTCCTGCACCAACTGCTTCTGCACGCGCATCAGCTTGTTGATGGTTTCGATCATGTGGACCGGGATGCGGATGGTGCGCGCCTGATCGGCAATCGAGCGGGTGATGGCCTGGCGGATCCACCATGTCGCGTAGGTGGAGAACTTGTAGCCGCGGCGGTACTCGAATTTCTCGACGGCCTTCATCAGGCCCATGTTGCCTTCCTGAATCAGATCGAGGAAGGAGAGCCCGCGGTTGGTGTATTTCTTCGCGATCGAGATGACGAGGCGGAGGTTCGCCTCCACCATCTCCGTCTTGGCCTGAAGCGCCTTGGCGGCGAAATGCTTCAGCTGCTCGTAAGACTTGAGATATTCGTCGGCCGGCATGCGGACGAATTCCTCCAGCGCCTTGATTTTCCGCTGCTCGCCCTGGATGATCTGCTGTTGCTGGGCGGACTTGCGGTGCGATTCCATCTCCTGAATCGCGCGGACGCTGAGCTGGATCTTGTCGTGGATGTTTTCCGCGACGAGCGCCATTTCCTCGATGACCTTCTGCTTGAAGTAAAACTTCGGGAACGAGTCCTGCAGCTTCTTGTCGAGCTTGGCGAACTCCGTCTGCATCTTGTCGCGCTTGGCCTTGTTGGGCGCGCCCTGCCATTCGGCGTACTTGTCATCCACCTGCAAGTCGAGGATGCGGACGACTTTGACGAGCTTGCGCAGATCTTTGAGATGGTTTTCGCGGTTCTCGATCTTCTTGTCGACGATGACGCGGTCGAAACGTTCCTTCGGCGGCTCGGAGATCAGTTTTTCCGCAAGCGCGATGTGTTCCTTGCCGGAGAAACCGAAGCTGTAAATGATGCGCTTGAGCTCGTTTTCGGCGGTCTCGATGCGCTTGGAAATCTCGACTTCCTGCTCGCGGGTGAGCAGCGGAACCTGGCCCATCTGCTTGAGATACATCCGGACGGGGTCGTCCAGGATGTCGAGGCGGCTCTTGTCTTCCTCTTCCTCGGGCTCGGGTTGTTTGACGCGATCGACATCGGATTGATCGACGATCTCGATCTCGAGATTGCGCAGCTTGATGTAAACCTCGTCCATCTCCTCGGCGGAAATGGGCGCGTCGGCCAGGGCGTCGCCAATGTCATTGTGAGTGAGGTAACCCTGTTCCTGCGCGAGGCGGAGCAACTCCTTGACCTTCTCCGTCAAATCGACGCCCGACGCGCTTTTGATGGTGCCGATGGCTTGCTGGGGCTGGCCGGGCGGCGTGTTGGCGGGCACGGGAGCGCCCGAAGTCTTTCCGTTGGCGATGCCGGCAAGCTTGCTCAGGGGCGATGATTCGGCGACGGCGGTTTCGGCGAGAGATTTTTTTCCAGCCGGGCGGCGTGCCTTGGCGGAATCATTCTTTTGTGGCTTCCGGGCAGTCTTAGGGGCGGCCTGCTTGGCCTTAGATTTCACCATAGATAGTTGATTCGATGCGTGAACTGGACTTGAACTTCAAAAGAGCCGTGAAATATGAATACCGAGGTACGAGCCGTCAAGCTGCGAATAGCCCGATCAGCTTCCCTCACGGTTCGGGCGTGGTTTGCGTGCAGCGACCGTTGTTGGCGCGCGAATCCTTTGTTCGCGGCACCGCGAGCCGGGCCGGCGACCGCGCTTGACGTGGAGATTGAGGCGAACCTTTACCAAAAGCGCAACGTTAGATTAAATATCCGGCGGGTCGCCAAAGTCTGCTGTTGGGTCGTGCAGGCTTGGAAATTGGCTTTTCGACCGCAACCGGCGGGCGGCGGCAGTGTCAAAGAAGAACATGAGAATCATCAATCTCCTTGCGATGGGTTGGCTTGTTGTCGTGGCTCCGGTGCTGGTTGCGGCCGAGGGCAAATCCTCCCCGCCGGGCTCCCAGGGCCATCCCGGCGGTGATTTGTTTGGGGCGATCCGCGTCTGGAGGCTGAAGCTGGAGGTAAGCGCGGAGTCGATCGAGGCGCTGCGCAGGGAGCCCAAGCGTTACGTGAAGGCGACGTTGAAGGACGGTGAAAAGGTTTACACGGATGTCGGCCTGCGCATCAAAGGGAGCGCGCCGTTCGAGGGCTTGGAGAAGAAGCCCGGCCTGGCGTTGAAGTTCAACGAATTCGTCAAGGATCAGGAATTTCACGGACGCGGGCGCATTCTGCTGAACAATTCCTTCAAGGATCCCACCTACATGTGCGAGGCGCTGGGCGGGGAGATTTTTCGTTCGGCGGGTGTTCCAGCCTCGAAGGTCACCTACGCCCTCGTTGAAGCGGGGGGAAAGAATCTCGGCCTTTATGTCGTTTCCGAGGCGGCCAACAAGGACTTCCTCTCCCAATACTTCAAAAAAGCCAAAGGCAACTTGTACGAGGGCTCGAACAACGACATCACCGATCCCCTGGAAAAGGACGGTGGCGACAGCTCGACAGACCAGGCTGACCTGAAGGCGCTGGCGGCGGTCTTGAAAGAACCCGACCTGGCCGAGCGTTCCCGGCGGCTGGCTCCCTTGCTGGATGTGGATCGGTTCGCCGCGTTTGCCGCGGCGGAAGTTCTCACCGGTCACCACGACGGCTACACGATGGACAAGAATAATTACCGGGTTTACCACGATCCGGCATCCGGGCAGCTCGTATTTCTCCCGCACGATTTGGATCAACTGTTCGCCAAGCCTGATGAACCGCTCTTTCCAGAATGGAAGGGCATCGTGGCCAAAGCCGTGCTCGGCACCCCGGCCGGGCAGCGCCAGTACCTCGACAAGATGGCAGCCCTGCTCGCAGGCGGTGCCAGGGCGGAAACAATCCTCCGGCAGGTGGATGAATTGGCGATAATGCTCCGCGCGCCCCTTGCCGAGCGTGATCCTGCTGCGGCCAAAGCCTTTGATGACGCCGTGGCCAGGCTTCGTGGCAACATCTCTGCCCGGACGGCGTTTCTGGCGCAGCAACTGAAGTCCCCGGTGATTTCCAAGTAAACTTCTGCGGTTTTCTCCCGATTGGGAAGGAGGCTTCGGTTCAAACAACTTGAACTGAACCGGCAAGTGCTATGTGCCCTTGCGACCCGACGATGCTTTGCTGCGATCACGATGAACATTCTTGTCGCTGACGACGACGCGCTAATCCGCCGCCTGCTGCTGGCCCTGTTGACGAAACTGGGCCACACCGTCCAGGTGGCGGAAGACGGTCACGCAGCATGGAAGGCCCTGGATGTCGACAATCCTCCCTCCCTCGCCATCCTGGACTGGGTGATGCCCGGAATGGACGGCGTGGAAGTATGCCGGAAACTCCGGGCCGGCAACCGGAAGGCGCGTCCCTACGTCCTCCTGCTCAGCGCCAAGTCCGACAAACAGGAAATCATCGCCGGCCTCGACGCCGGGGCGGATGATTATCTCGTCAAACCGTTCGATCCCATGGCGCTGATGGCGCGGCTGCGCGTTGCCCAGCGCATCATCACCTTCCAACAGGAGCTTCAAGACAACATCAACTCCCTGGAGACGCTGTTGCAGCGGCACAACCTCCTCGGAGAAATGTTCGGGCGACAGGGACGGCCCGGCGATGGCCCCGCCCCGGGCGCG
>JBDHQG010000169.1:0-7855 GCA_039806925.1 Limisphaerales bacterium | reverse complement strand
CCACACTCCATCGCCTCCGTGATCACCGTTTCCGAGCGCACCCTTTCTTGCCACCCGCTCTCCGATCTCATACCAAAGAGCCATGTCGCCACCTCGCGTACCGCGCTTCCGATCGATCACCGTCGTCACGTTGTTGCTTGGGCTCTTGGTCGCGCTGCCGGCGTGCCGGACTTCCAAAGGTGATACATCGCCAGCCTCGACAGCTTCACCGGCCCAAGTACGTGCGATGACCAGAGGCGGCACCAACGGTGCAGCCATCGTCCGCACCGTCCAAGCCCTCGATCCGAAGCACCGGGAAGCCGCCGAGTTTCTGCTCACGCACATGCCGGAGCTGGATTTGCGCGAGCTCTCCCCAGCGTTGTTCACCGAGAACCTCTTGCTCGCCGAAGAAGCGATGGCCGCCGCGCCGTGGCGCGCAAAGGTGCCGCGCGAAGTTTATCTCAACGACGTTCTGCCCTACGCCAGCGTGAACGAACGCCGCGACAACTGGCGTCGTCTCCTGCGCGAGAAGTGCGCGCCGCTCGTCGCCGATTGCCAGACGCCGGGCGAAGCGGCGCAGCGCTTGAACCAAAAGCTCTTCAAGCTCGTGAACGTGAAATACTCCACGCAACGCAAGCGCGCCGACCAAAGCCCGCTCGAATCGATGGAGAGCGGTCTCGCGACCTGCACCGGGCTTTCCATTCTGCTCGTGGACGCGTGTCGCTCCGTCGGTGTTCCTGCGCGCGTGGTCGGCACGCCGATGTGGTCCAACCTGCGCGGCAATCACACCTGGGTCGAGGTTTGGGATGACGGCTGGCACTTCACCGGCGCGGCGGAACCTGATCCGAAAGGATTGGATCGCGGCTGGTTTCGTCACGACGCCTCGCAGGCGAAGAAGGACGTTCCGCGCCACGCGATCTACGCCAGCAGCTTTGCGCAGACCGGCCTCGCGTTTCCGTTGGTGTGGGCTGATGACGTGGACTGGGTTCCCGCCGTGAACGTCACGGACAACTACACGCCCAAAGCGAAGCCCGCGGATTCCGGAAAAGTGCGTCTGCTCGTGAAGGTGCTGGATCGTCCCGCCGGCCAGCGCGTCGCCGCGCCCGTCACCATCATCGAAGCGACCAACGCGACGGCCAAACTCGAAGGCAAATCACGCGATGAATCGGCGGACATGAATGACTTCGCGTCGTTCGAAGTCGCGCGGGATCGCGTTTACGAAATCTCCACTGAACTCAACGGCAAGCGCGTGCAACGCGAATTCCGCGCCGGCACGAACGCGCAGGAACTCGTCGTTCTTCATCTCACCAACATACCCGCCTACACGTTGCCCTCGCAGGCCTGCTACGTGCCGCCGCGCGTGAGCCGCGACCTCAAGCCAGCCGACGCCACCAAGCTGCGCACAGCGTTTGCGGATTACTTCACGGCAACAACCAACCAGCAGGGGAAGTGGAAGTTCTCGCGCGCGCTCGAGAAGTTGCTGCGCGAAAACGAAACCGCCGTCCGTCATGTCGCGTGGGAGGCTTACCGTTCCGCACCGATTCATGCCGGGCTGAAAGCAGACTTTGAAACCAACCAGGTGCGCTTCGAGAAACATCTCAGTCCGTACACGGTGAAGAGCGTCGGCACGCGTCCGACGAACGGCTGGGCACTGTTCATCGCGATGCACGGCGGCGGGAACGCACCGCAGGAGTTGAACGACAGCCAGTGGCGGCACATGCAGATTTACTACAAGGATCATCCCGAGGCGGGCGGCTACCTCTACGTCGCCCTGCGCGCGCCGAACAACACGTGGAACGGTTTCTACGACGTTTACGTCTATCCGCTCATCGCCAATCTCACGCGCCAGTTTCGTCTCTATGGCGACATCGATCCGAACAAGGTCTTCATCATGGGCTACTCGCATGGCGGCTACGGCGCGTATGCCATCGGGCCGAAGATGCCGGACAACTTCGCCGCGATTCACGCCAGCGCCGCCGCCGAGACCAGCGGCGAGACGACGCCGCGCACGTTGCGGAACACGATCTTCACCGCGATGATCGGCGAGAAGGACACCGCCTATGGACGCTTTGAGCGCAATCAGAAATTTGCCGCGGCCGTCGAGCAACTGCGCGGCGACCGCAAGGACATTTATCCGGTGCGCGTCGATGTGATTCCCGGCAACGGCCACACCGGCCTGCCCGATCGCGACATCATCAAGCAGATGTATCCCGCCGTCCGAAATCCCGTGCCGACCGAGTTGAGCTGGCTGCAAACCGACAAGGTCATTCGCGACTTTTTCTGGCTGCGCTCCGAAGCGCCCGGCAAGAAACGCGAGATCGAGGCCGTCTGCCGCGACAACCGCATCACCGTCATCACCAGCACGAACGTCACCTCCGCAACGGTGTTGCTCGATTCGCGCCTCATCGATTTCGATCAACCCGTCATCACCGAAGTGAACGGCACCAAGTCGTCCCACAAACTCCAGCCCAGCCTCCGCGTGCTGGCCAAAACGCTTCTGCGCCGCGGCGATCCCGAGCTGGCATTCACGGCGAAGATTGAACTGTCCATCACCGCGCTCGCGTCCGACAAATAGTCGTCGCGTTCTATTCGATCACAAACCAGTTCATCCCCTGCGCCTTCACCATCACGGGAATCTCCACCGTGAAATCACGGGCGAGCTTGTAACGCTTCGCAACACCGCCTTGTTCACGGATTCGCGCCGCTTCACTAAGTCCGGTGTAGTAGAAATTCACGCGCAGCTTCTTCGTCACCGGCTCGTTCAGCGGATTGAACACCACGAGCAGGCCCTTCTCCTTCACCTTCGGATTCACATGCAGCATCCAGTCGAGGTCGCGGGCGTCGGCGCGGCGGCCGTGGACCAAATCGCTTTCCAGAATGTCGCGGTGCGCTTTGAACCAATCAACCTTCGACTTCACCATCGCCTTCGTGCGTTCGGTGTCGAAGAGACGCGGCCCGCGGTAACACGCCTGCACGCCCAGCGCGAGATTGCTCTCCATCATGCGCTCGTAGTGATCGAGATGCTGGTCGAGCGGCTCAATCGTCGCCGCCGCGCCGCCGCCCTGATATTCGGTGAGCGGCACGAACATCCAGCCCATGCTCGGGAGCTTTTGCCAGGTGCCGTCGTAGATGTTCTGCCGCGTGTGAATCACCTGCTGTTCGCGCGGCAACGACCAGTTCACTTCGCGATAACCCATGCCGGTCTTCGTGGAGCCGGCGAGGAAATAATGGTCCGGCACGTTCAGGTAGAAGCCCTGCGCGCGGCACCACTTGTAGAAGTCCGAAATCTCACGCCACTGATCCCAGCGCGAATCGGCCAGCCCGTGGTGGCCCGGGTGATTCGTGCTCGCGCAGACATCGCCCGGATACGAGCCGTCATGTTCCAGCAACGTGAAGCCGCTCTCGCGATGAAATTCGTAGAGCCGGCGAAAATAATTTGTGCCCCAGCGGCTCTCCAGACACGGCGAGTTGCCGAACGCCGGCTTCTCGCCCGGCGGCATCACCACGTCGTTCCCACCGCCCACCGCGCGCGACGCGAGCAGCGAGTAGCTGCCGATCTCGATGCCCTTGCTGCGCGCGTAGGCCGACCAGTTTTTCGCGCGTTCGAGCGTGGCGGGTTTCTCGTTCTCCATGTCGAAGCCGCTGCCGAAGCTGAGAATCAACATCTCGAAACCCACGTCCGCGCATTGATTGATCGCGTTCGTCACCGCCTCGCCGCGCGACGACACGAGGTGCATCATCAGCGGATTCTCCGTCGTCCACGGCGCGATGACGCGATACATCCGGCGCATCGCCAGCCCGCAACGCTCGCGATCCGTGCCGTCGTGCGGCAACACCCACGCGCGGAACGACTCGAACGTCCTGCCCGGCGCGATGTCCTGCGCCGGTCCGAGATCCGAGCCGATGTCGAGCAGGCACGGCGTCTTCTTCTCGTAGTTCACCTGCGAATGAAACTGCGGGTCCGGCAGCCAGCGGAAGGATCGCCGGTTCGCGCCCGACGCCATCATTCCGCCGAACGCCATGTCCGTCTCGACGTGAACATTCGGCGGCGTGCGGCCCTCGACCAGCTCGTCCACCTCCGAATTGCGTTCCACCACCGCGAGCACTTCGCTGGAGAACTTGTCCACGCGCACAACCTTGTCCGTGTCATTCGAGATCGTGATCCACTTCGAGTAAACCGGCAGGCCGTCGTAAAGTTCGTAGTGGACGGAAACGCGAATGTCCTTCGGTCGCACGCCCATCTCGGTTTTAGCCTTCGCGACGTCGAAGGCGCCGAAGGTCCGCACCTGCGTGATGCGGCAGCGACCCCACTCGGCGTTGGCCGGGATTTCATCCGACGCGCCGCCATTGCGATCCGTCTTCCCGACCCGCACCGCCATCGGCGCGGCGCCGTTGTGCGGAACCTCGAACAGCCGATGAAATTTCGATTTTTCCTGGGCGGCATCCGCCACATCCCAGATCAGGCCAGCCGCCTCCACGCGGACACGCAAACGATAGTCACGCGCCGGATCGAGGCCGCCATCCGCCGCGGTGAACTCCTTCACAGCGGCGAGGCGCGTGCCGCCATTGTCCCGCAGCTCGAATTGTCCATGTCCCCCACGGTCGCCGGGACGCAGGTTCACTTCCACCACGCGACCCTTGAAGACCAGCGCCAGGCCCGGGCCCCAGCTCGCGTCCTTGTCGGTGCCCGGCTGGATCACCGCCTCAACGAGCGAGACGGGTTCGACAAGCGTCCGCTCCGCAAAACAATGCGCTCCCGCCAGCGCGTAGATCTCGCCGGCCTTGCCTTCGTTCTGAAAACTGATGCGTTCCGCGCGCTTCGAGGCGGCGACCTGCCACGCGGCGTCAAGCCTCTGAAAATTCTCCTCCCACAAAACGGCGCGGCCGGCTGAGGAAGGCAGATCATCAAGGCCCTCCGCCGGCGGCCAGGTGAAATCGAGCCGCAGCGTGACGCCTTCCGGCGGCCACTTCACATCGGGCGCGTGATGCCGTGTGCGCTTCCAGGCCATGCGCTCCTTCGGCTCGCCGATTTCGTAGCCGACGAAACGAAACGCCGCGGGATCAGCGCTCAGTTCGGAAACCCATTCGGGCCGCAGGAAGGCGTAATTCCGCTGGCCCTTCAGCCCGCCGATGTCGAAGCGTTTGCCGTCGAGTTCCACGACGGCCTCGGGCTTCACGCCGCGCAGGAGCGATTCACCGCTGGAAAGATTGTCGAGCGCCACCGTCGCGGCATTCGGCTCGATCCGAATCACGCGCCGCAGCAATCCGTTGTTCAACTCCAGCTCGCGCCCGTCCTGGCTCTTGGTGACGCGCGCCCTGAACGGCGTCGCGTCGATGAGCCAGTCCTTCGCGGGCGCACCGGAGGCTGAATGGAGGAGGGAACCAAACGCAATGGCTGCGAACAGGACGAATCGTTTCATACGGAGGCCGGATTCGACTGGAAGCCTCCGAAGATAATTCAACCGCGGGACAGCTAATACGGAACGATGCAGAAGAAAATTCCGGGAGCGCAGCCGCCCTCGGCTGCTGTCCGGCACGCCCTCGTGCCGGACACGAGCGCACCGGGCGCACCGAATGGTCTGTGCCGGTGGCGCGTTGGAGCGGGGCGCGAGGGCGCGGCCCCGTTGCGCCCGAGGCGGGCGCGATCCCCAAACCAACCGCATCGTTCCGGCTTAGCCCTAATGCCTTTCGGGAAATCATGGTCAGAGGAGTTTGAATTGAGCTGGGCCTTCCCACGATTGGTTCTGGAGCAGCCGCGGCCAACCGCTCACGGGCTGGCGCACTGCTCGTGGACAACTGCGCGGCCGGTTGCGCCGTCGCCTGACATAGCGGCCGGCCCGCTCCAGAAAGCGCTCCGTCAGTTGTTGCTTCTGCCGCGGGCTCAACAAGTCTCCGCCCAACGCCAAGGTCAGCCACAGGGGCCGCATCAACTCCAAGGTCTTGATAAAACTTACGCGCAGCACCGGCGTTTCTCCGCCCGCTGCCCGCGCCCGTTCCCGCGCCAAGAGCGCGCTGGCCAGCACCACCGCCGCGATTTCCTGCGCGCCGGTTTCCAGCGTGTGGCTTTGCAGCACCTGGCTCTTGCGCAATTGCCGTTTGAGTTCCCGGTAATACAACTCGTGTTCCCAGCGCCGGGCGTAGAGTGCGATCAATTCCTGGGCCGGCGCGCTTTTGGGGTCCAACAGGCTGGTCCACAAACGCAACTCCGCCGCCCGATGGCCGGGCCGCTGCACGCGCGCACGGATTTCTCGCAGTTCCAGCCAGGCCGTGATCACGCGCGGTTTTCCCTTTTGCCGCACGGGCAGGCGCACCAGACGGCTGCCGTCCTTGCAACGCTTGAGCACCTGCACTTTGATTTGAGTGCGCGCGCGAATCAAAAAATGGCTGCCGACTTTTTCGCAGGCCGCCCGCGCCGCCGCGACGAAGGCGGCGCACCCATGCAAGCGGTCGGCCAGCAGCAACGCGCGCGCGGGCAGTTGGGCCAACAACTCCAGCGCCAGCGCCCATTCGGACTGGCCGCCCCGGCCGATGGCGGCGGCCAGCGGATTGTGCAGACCCACTTCGAGCAACACGCCGGTGGTGAGTTTGGCGAAGGCGGCGCGCCCGCGACGGCTTTTGGCCTTGCGCAGGGCGGTTTTGATTTGCGGCGTGTTGGTCAGACTGAACTGCGTGCCATCCAGCGCGATCAGCCGCCAGCCGCGCCAGAAGGCGTCGGGGTGCGTGGTTGCCTGGGCCAGCGCACGCAGACCCAGGCGCATCAACTCGGTGAACACTTCCCAGGGCAGGCGGGTGCGCCGCTCACTGAGCGAACTGTCGGCCAGGGGATCGTCGAAAAGCTGGGCGCAATGTTCGGCGAAGGTGCCGGCGCAATTCATGACGTGGAAGACCAGGGCCGGGAGCACCTGAGAGAGCGGCACCCGAGGCCGGCGGCCACGGCGTTTGGGGAGGACGGGCAGCACGGCGCCGAAACACTCCGCGAAAGCGGCGGCAAAGCCTGCGGGCGCGGGCGTCGAGGCGTGGCGGTGGTGGGCAGAAGACTTTTTTTCATGCCCCCTTTTGCCACAGCAGATCGGACATCCGCAGGGGGTGGGCTGATTTCCCGAAAGGCATTAGGCTTAGCCCGCGCCCATGCGCGAGCGTTATTCCACGACCACCACGCGCTTTCCTAGCACATCCATCTTCGGCTTGATGCCAAGTCCGGGTTCTTTCGACGCGGCCATGCGACCATTCACGCGCTGCGGCGCGCCGTCGGCAGTGCTGACGGTGACGTAGCTGTTGAAGTCGGTCGTGCTGAACAGAAACTCCGTGGGCGTGCTGTGCGCGAGATGCGCGATGGCCGCGGTCGCGATGTCGCCGCCCCACGAATCTTCGAGCGTCATGCCGATGCCCATGCTTACGCAGAGGTCGCGGGCCTGTTTGATTTTCGTGAGACCGCCGAGCTTGCTGATCTTCAGGTTCACCACGTCCATCGCGAGGTCCGACTTCGCACGGAGCAGGATGCCGAGGTCGTCGATGTTTTCATCCAGCACAAACGGGTGTGTGATTTGGCGGCGCACCGCGAGGCATTCCTCGTAGGTCAGGCACGGCTGCTCGATGTAAACGTCCACGTCGCGCACGGCCTTCGCCACACGGATGGCTTCGTGTTGAACCCAACCGGTGTTCGCGTCGGCCACAAGCCGGTCGCCGGGCTGAAGCTTCGCGGCGACGGCAAAGATGCGCGCGATGTCTGTGTCCGGATCGCCGCCGACCTTCAGTTGGAAACGGCGATAACCTTCGGCGCGATAGCCCGCAACCTTCGCCGCCATTTGATCCGGCGACTCCTGCGAGATCGCCCGGTAGAGATGGATGTCCTCGCCGTAACGGCCGCCGAGCAGCT
>JBDHQG010000168.1:0-7869 GCA_039806925.1 Limisphaerales bacterium | reverse complement strand
ATCGCGCCAAGCTGGGGGCCAATGTCGAGGGCGCCAAGAAGGTCGGCGCGCTCGCGGCCGAGGCCGCCAAGAGCAAGGGTGTCACCCAGGTCGTGTTCGACCGTCGCGGTGCCCGTTACCACGGCAAGGTCAAGGCGCTGGCGGATGCCGCGCGCGAAGCCGGCCTGCAATTCTAAATCAAACTGGAGAAATTATTGTGTCTGAGAATACCAACGAGAATCCAGGTGTAGAGCCAGCCCCGCAGGGTCTGGCGTCGGCCAGCGCGGGCGGCGGCGGGCCATCAGGTGGCGGCGGTGGCGGTGGTGGCTTTGGCGGCGGTGGCCGCGGTGGCAATCGTGGTCCGCGTCGTCAACGCCCCTCTGAACAGGACGGCGGCGGCGAGGGCAGTGATCTTGCCGAGAAGGTGGTTTTCATCAACCGTTCCTCGAAGGTCGTGAAGGGCGGACGCCGTTTCAGTTTCAGCGCGCTCGTGGTTGTGGGTGACAAGAAGGGCCGTGTCGGCCTGGGGCTCGGCAAGGGCGCGGAAGTTTCCGACGCCATCCGCAAGGGCGGCGAAATAGCCAAGGGCCGCATGCTGCCGGTTTCCTTGAAGGACACCACGATTCCGCACGAAGTGGTTTCGCGCTACTGCGGCGCGCACATCCTGTTGCGTCCTGCCTCGCCGGGAACGGGCATCATCGCCGGCAAGACGGTTCGTGCCGTTCTTGAATCCGCCGGAGTGAAGGACGTTCTCAGCAAGTCCCTCGGCTCCAAAAACGCCGCGAACGTGGTCAAGGCGACCCTCTCCGCGCTGCAACAGCTCCGCCGCCGTGAGGACATCTACCAGAGCCGCGGTTTGCCGATCAAGAAGGCTGAAGCCGCGCCTGCAACCGCTTAATTATTTTTATGCGACTACATGATTTGAAGCCCCGTCCGGGCGCCAAACACCGCCGCAAGCGTCTTGGCCAGGGTGAATCCAGCGGTCACGGAAAAACAGCCGGCCGCGGTGGCAAGGGCCAGACGGCCCGTTCCGGCAGCTCCATCCGCATCGGTTTTGAAGGCGGTCAGATGCCGCTCATCCGCCGCATGCCCAAGCGCGGGTTCAACAACGCCCGCCACACCACGCGTTACATCGGGGTGAACCTCGAATCGCTCAACCAGTTTGACAGCGGGGCGAAGGTGAACGTCGAGGCCATCCGCAACGCCGGCCTGGCCAACGGCCCGGTGAAGCTCATCAAGATTCTGGGCGATGGCGAGCTGACCAAGAAGCTGACCGTCAGCGCCCACGCGTTCAGCGCCGCCGCACGCTCGAAGATTGAGGCCAAGGGCGGAACCTGCGAAGTCATTGAAGTAAAGAAGGCGCCGGCGGCTGCGAAATAGCATTTACTTCTTTTTTCCACACATGTTCGCCAACATTGCCAACACCTTTGCCAACTGCTTCAAGATTCCGGAGCTGAAATCGAGGATTGTCTTCACCTTGATCGTGCTGGCGATCTGCCGCGTGGCGGCCATGATCCCGATTCCGGGTCTGGATGGTGCGGCTCTTGCCGACTACTTCGAGAAGAACGCCTCGAAAGACGGCGGTGGTTTGCTGGGAATGTACAGCATGTTTACCGGCGGCGCGCTGGAGCGGTGCGCCGCCGGGGCGCTCGGCATCATGCCGTACATCAGCGCGACGATCATCCTTCAGCTGCTGACTGCGGTTGTGCCCCAGCTTTCCAAGCTGGCGCGTGAAGAGGGCGGGCGCGCGAAGATCATCCAGTACGGCCGTTACATGACGGTGCTGCTCTGCCTCGGCCAGGGCCTGGTGATGGCGATTGGCTGGGAGAATGCAGGCAATCTTTTTCCTGGTTTTCAGGGAAAACTGGTGATGTACGAGTCCATCTGGTGGTATCGCATCCAAACGGTCATCATTCTGACCACGGGCACGCTCCTGCTGATGTGGCTCGGCGAGCAAATCACGGAGCGCGGCATCGGCAACGGCATCTCCCTGGTCATCAGCATCGGCATCCTGGCCCGGACACCCCAGGCGGTTCAGGCGCTCGTGGACATGTTTCGGAGCATTGATGGAGCGGACGCCCGCTTCAATTTCTTCCATGCGATCGTGATGCTCTGCCTCCTGTTCGGAGTGATTGCCGGCGTCATCGCAGTGACCCAGGCCCAGCGCAAGGTCGCGGTGCAATACGCGCAGCGCGCCGTGGGGCGAAAAATCGTCGCGGGCGGCTCGTCGTTCATGCCGTTGCGGGTGAACTACGCGGGCGTGATGCCCATCATCTTCGCGCAGGCCATCCTGATGTTCCCGCAGAAAATCCTGCAGTTTCTCGGGAGCAGCTACCAGCTTCCCTTTCTGACTTCCATTGCGAACATGCTCAATGAAGGCGCGTTCCTCTACATGCTCCTTTACGCGGCGATGATTTTGTTCTTCTCCTACTTCTGGGTGGCGACGCAGTTCAACGAAATCCAGATCGCCGACGACCTGAAGAAGCACGGCGGTTACATCCCCGGCGTGCGTCCAGGGCAGGCGACCAGCGATTTTCTGCACAACGCCATGAGCCGGATCACCTTGGCCGGCGCGGTCTTTCTCACCATCATCGCGACGATTCCGATTTTGCTGAACCGGTCCATTGCGATTCCCCCGGCGGTGGCGACGTTCTTTGGCGGCACGAGCATTTTGATTCTGGTCGGCGTGATGCTGGACACGATGCGCCAGATGGAATCGCATCTCCTGATGCGCCACTATGACGGTTTCTTGAAGAAGGGCCGCCTGCGCGGTCGCTTCTAGTCATCGCCCGTGGGCTGGCTGAAGCCAAAAATGGTTCTCAAGACCGAGCAGGATTTGAAGTTGATGCGTCCTGCGTGCCAGCTGGCGCAGACGGTCCTGGATGAAGTCTGCGATTTTGTGCAGCCCGGCGTGACGACCCGGCAGGTTGACGAGTTTGCGGCAGAACGGATTCGCAGTTACGGGGCGAAGAGTGCGTTCCTCGGCTACCGGAAGTATCCGTGTCATTTGTGTCTTTCGGTGAACGAACAAGTCGTTCACGGCCTGGCGACGGATGAGCGGTTGAAGTTCGGCGACATCATCAGCCTGGATGTCGGGGTCGTTTACAACGGCTTCATCGGCGACACGGCCCGGACGGTGTCGGTCGGTGGTTGCAGCGTGGAAGCGCAACGGCTGATGGATGTGACGGAGCAGTCGCTCCATCTCGGCATCGCCCAGGCCGTTGCTGGCAGGCGGGTGGTTGACATTTCGCGGGCCATTCAGCGGCACGTCGAGAGCAACGGGTACAGCGTGGTGCGCGAGTTTGTCGGGCACGGAGTCGGGCGGTCGATGCATGAGGAACCCCAGGTTCCCAATTTCGACGACGGCCAGAAGTCGCCGAAGCTCGTTCCGGGCATGACCATCGCCATTGAGCCGATGGTGAACGCGGGCACTCGCGATGTAAGAATTTTGAAAGACGGCTGGACAGTGGTGACCAAAGATGGTCAACTCTCCGCCCATTTTGAACACACGGTCCTGGTGACCGGGGCCGGGCCGGAAATCTTGACGTGCGGAACGAAGAAGCCATCCACGTCGAGGCGGTAATCGAGCAAAGACTCGGCGACGGTTTGTTCGGCGCGCGCCTGTTGAACGGGCATCAGGTCATCGCGCACTGCCGGAGCCGGGAGCGGGAAATGTCGGCCGGGCTGAAAGACGGCGACACGGTGAGATTGGAAATGTCTCCCTTCGACATGTCGAAGGGGCGTGTTTTGTTTTTGTAGTCGAAGAAAGAATTTAACAATGAAAGTTCGCGCATCCGTCAAAAAGCTTTGCGAGAATTGCAAAATCGTAAGGCGCAAGGGCGTCATTCGGGTCATCTGCTCCAACGCACGCCACAAACAACGTCAAGGCTAAGCAACTATGGCACGTATCATCGGTGTTGAAATCCCCGGCGAAAAGCGCATCGACATTGCGCTTCGCTACATCTACGGCCTCGGGCCGGCCAACGCGAAGATCATTCTCGGCAAGGCCGGCATTGATCCGAGCATTCGCGCCAAGGATCTGAACGAGCAGCAGCTCTCGCAGATTGTCCATGCGATCCAGGAAGGAAAGTACGTGATCGAAGGCGACCTGCGCCGCGAGCACGGTTTGAATCTCAAGCGTCTTCAGGCCATCAAGTGCTACCGGGGCATCCGCCACCTGCGCGGCCTGCCGGTTCGCGGTCAACGCACCAGTACCAACGCCCGCACCCGCAAGGGGCCGCGCAAGACCGTCGGCGTGCAGCGCAACCCCAACGCGAAGACTGGCATTCACTAATTGATTTGTTATGGCTGACGAAACGAAACCGAAGAAGACGGAAGCAAAGAAAGAGGGCAAGCCCGCCGCCGAGAAGGCCGAAAAGGCCGCGAAGGCTCCGGCTGACAAGGCGGCCAAACCCGGGGATGCCGCCGCTCCCGCTGCAGGCGCCGCTCCGGTCGCGCCGGTCGCGGGCTCCGCTCCCACCGCCGCCGAGTTGCTCGGGGATGATCCGAATGCCAAGAAGATCATCAAGGCCAAGGGCTCGAAGAACATTGCCACCGGCATCGCGAACATCCTGGCGACCTTCAACAACACCCAGGTCGCCATCACGGACATGCAGGGCAACGTGCTCGGCTGGTCCAGCGCCGGTCGCGTCGGCTTCAAGGGCTCCCGCAAGAGCACCGCGTTCGCCGCGCAGCAGGTTGCCCAGGACGCCGCCCGCCAGGCGATGTCCCACGGCATGCGCGAGGTCGAGGTGCGCGTGAAGGGGCCGGGCTCCGGCCGTGAATCCGCCATCCGCGCCTTGCAGGCGATTGGCCTGGAGATCAGCGTCATCAAGGATGTGACTCCGGTTCCGCACAACGGTTGCCGCCCGCGCAAGAAGCGCCGCGTCTAGTCCACACCCCAGGCATCACGATAGAAATTTATGGCTCGTTATACAGGTCCCCGCGTTCGCATCAGCCGCCGCTTTGGTGTTCCGATTTTCGGCCCCACCAAGTATCTCGAACGCCGCAACTACGGTCCCGGTGTTCATGGCCCGAAGTCCCGCCGCAAGTCCACCGAGTACGGCCTTGGCCTTTTGGAGAAGCAGAAGCTCCGGTATTATTACGGCCTTCTGGAGCGCCAGTTCCGTGGCGTGTATGAGAAGGCGCTGCGCCGCCGTGGCGTCACGGGCGAGCAGATGCTGCAGATCCTCGAGACCCGTTTGGACAACGTGGTGTATCAGCTTGGTTTCGCCCTCACTCGCGCCGCGGCGCGCCAGATGGTGAACCACGGCCATGTGAAGGTGAACGGTCGCAAGGTTTCGATTCCGTCCTACGCCCTGCGCGTGAACGACACCATCGAGGTGCGCGACAACAGCCGCGCGCGCCAGATGGCCACCAAGAACATGGAATCCTCCACCAGCCGTTCCGTTCCAGACTGGCTGTCCCTGAACCGCGAGGCGTTCAAGGGCGTCGTCATGCGCATCCCGTCCCGCGACGAGATCCAGCCGATCGCCAACGAGCAGGCGGTTGTCGAATTTTATTCCCGCTAAACCAGCTGCTCCCGGGTGGGGGCGGAATGCAATTATACGGGCCATCCCTCGCTGCGGGAATAAAACACCTGGGGGCGGGCCAGATTAAAATTGCGAACATAAAACTATGCCAGTACGTCTAGGTCGTTTCGAAATGCCGAAGCGTTTGCAGAAGGATGAATCCTCTGCGACGCCCACCTACGCCAGGTTTGTCGCCGAGCCGTTTGAGACCGGCTACGGCCACACCATTGGCAACTCCCTTCGCCGCGTGTTGCTCTCCTCGCTCGAGGGCGCGGCCATCACTTCCGTCAAGATCGACGGGGCGATGCATGAGTTCACCACCATCGATGGCGTCGTGGAAGACGTCACCGAAATCGTGCTGAACCTGAAGAAAATTCTCTTCAAGTGCCATGTCCGCGAGCCGCAGACCCTGCTGCTCTCCGCGAACAAGGACGGCCAGGTGCTGGCCGGCGACATCCAGCTCAACCAGAACACCGAGCTGGTGAATCCGAAGCAGCTCATCTGCACCCTCGACAAGAAGAAGAAGTTTGAGATGGAGCTCGAGGTGAAGGTCGGTCGCGGCTTCTGCCCGGGCGACGAAAACAAGAAGGTGGACCAGCCGATTGGCGTGATCGCCATCGACTCGCTTTTCTCCCCCGTCACCCGCGTGCGTTACTTCGTGGAAAACGCCCGCGTCGGCCAGCGCACCGACTACGATCGTCTGGTGCTCGAATTGTGGACCGACGGCCGCATCTCCCCCGATGACGCCCTCACGCAGGCCAGCGCCATCCTCCAGCATCACCTGGATGTGTTCGTCGGCTACGACAAGAACGCGATCGAGTTCGAGGAAGCCGAGAACAAGCAGGACGACGACAAGTCCAAGATGAAGAAGCTGCTCAACATGAGCGTGAACGAGATCGAGTTGAGCGTGCGTGCCGCGAACTGCCTCAACAACGCCAACATCACCACCGTTGGCCAGCTTGCCATGAAGAGCGAACAGGAGATGCTGAAGTACCGCAACTTCGGCAAGAAATCCTTGAACGAGATTAAAGAAAAACTTACCGCCTTGGGCCTCAGCCTGGGCATGACCTTCGAGGCGGATTTGCTCGAAGCCCCGAAAGAAGAAGCCAAGGCCGTCCTGTAAGGGACGCCGGATTTGTTTTATGCGACACCTTAGAAGAACCGCCAAGCTCGGCCGCCAGTTCGAGCATCGCAACGCGATGCTGGCGAACATGGTCTGCAGCCTCATCAAGCACAAGCGCGTGACGACCACGCTGGCCAAGGCCAAGGCCGTGCGCTCCGTTGCGGAGAAGATGGTCACCCTCGGCAAGAGCGGCACCCTGCACGACCGCCGTCTCGCCGCCGCCCGCCTGCGTCAACAGCCACGCTCCTTGTTCAAGGGAACTCCCACGAAGAAGGGCGCCGTCGCCCGTGCCGCCTGGCGCGAGAACGAGGACGTGGTGCACATCCTGTTCGACAAGATCGCCCCGCTGTTCAAGGAACGCGCCGGCGGTTACACCCGCATCATCCGCTTGAACCAGCGCCAGGGCGATGCCGCCCAAAAGGCGATCCTCGAGTGGGTGGAATTGCCGGTGGAAGCCGCGCCGGCGCCGGCCAAGACCGACGACAAGAAGGCTGAAGCCGCCAAGTAAGTTCGGACAACCGATTTTCGAGAGAGCCCGTTCGCAAGGACGGGCTCTTCTTCTTGTCCGGGATGTGTGTTCGACGGCGCTGTGGGCAATGAAGCCGGCGCCTACCGTTGCGTGAAGAAATAGACGGCGGCCGCCACGCCCAGGCCGAGCAGGACCGCGATCAATATCTTCACCCAGCTCAACGGATACTGGCCCGCGATGGCGCCGGTGTAGCCGTTGATGACCACCTGGTACGTCTTCCGCCGGAACGCGTAGGTCAGCAGCCAGAGCGGCACGAGGATGTGCTTGAAGGTCTGGCCCGAGTAATTCGGATACACCTGCAGATTGCGGTGCGTGTCGCCCGGCACCTGCGCGGCGCACATCGAGCGGAGCTCGGAATCCATTTGTTCACGCGCGTTTTTGGCGGCGGCCAGCAGATCGATCTGATAACGCTCCACCACCCAGCCGGAAAGAAAGCCCGCCTTGTAGGGCGCAAGTTCCTTCGTCGGGAACGGCTCAACCTTGCGCAGCAACTCCGCATTCACCCCGCGCGACGCCGGCACCAGCTCGTCATCGAAGAAATGCGACAGGCTGCCGCTGCTCGGATACCAGCGCACCTTCTGCACCTGGCGCGTCTGCCGTTTGCCCTGCGAATCGGTGCAGGACTCCGTCTCGAAGTAATAGTCGCCACTCTCCGCCGTCCACGTCGCGTGGACCTGCGCGTCGAACGTCCAGTAAGGGATGTAGAG
>JBDHQG010000167.1:0-7884 GCA_039806925.1 Limisphaerales bacterium | reverse complement strand
TCTGAGCCCGGCCATGCTTGATCTGGATCGCAGGATGGCAAAGGAACGCGGGCATTCCGTTCGCGTCGTTGAAGCGTCGATGGACAACCTGTCCGCGCTCGGGGATGGCGAGTTCGAGGTGGTCATCCAGCCGGTCAGCACCTGCTACGTGCCGGACGTTCTCGCGGTGTATCGGGAGGTCGCCCGCGTGACGATGCCGGGCGGACTTTACGTGAGCCAGCACAAGCAGCCGGCGACACTCCAGGCGGAGGCGACCGGCTCGGCGCGCGGCTACACGGTGACGGAACCTTATTACCGGACCGGCGCGTTGCCGGAAGTCATCGCGGGCTGCCTTCATCGCGAAGCGGGCACGCTGGAGTTCCTGCATCGCTGGCAGGATCTGGTCGGCGGATTGTGCCGCAGCGGTTTTGTGATCGAGGATCTCGTGGAGCCGCGGCATGGCGATCCGGCGGCGGAACCCGGAACGTTCAAACACCGGAGCGCCTTCGTGCCGCCATTCGTGACATTGAAGGCGAGGCGCATTGGAACTGCGAATGCGGGACGGAAGTTGTGGACGCCGGCGTAAGTTGGCGTTGAGCGCCGGACATCGCCGCCGATATGGTGAGTTATGGCCTTGAGATTGAATGATGAGTTCGCGCCGCCGGCCGGCGGCGATGATTCGTCATCTGAACTGGCGCTGCTCAAGCGGCAGTTGCTCGCGGGCCCGCCGGCGGAGCGCGAGGCGGCATTGCGCCGCCTCGTCGAACTGCGCGCAGAGACGGTGCTGGTCGAGTGTCTTCCGTCGGAAAATCTCGTGGCTGCGCAGCTGGCCGCGTCGGGGCTCTGGGAATGCTGGCTGAACGAGCAGGGGCCGGACGCGCGGCGCGTGATGGACCAGGGCATCGCCTGCATGAAAGGCGGTCAGCTGGAGGATGCGCTGGCGATTTTCGGCAGGCTTGCGGCGGAGCATCCCGGGTGGGCTGAGGCGCACAATAAACAGGCCACCGTGTTGTATCTGCTCGGGAACGCGCGCGGCAGCCTGCGCGTGTGTGAAGAGGTGGTGCGGCTCAAGCCGGATCACTTCGGCGCGTGGAATGGCATGGCGCTGTGCGCCGCGCAGCTGGAGAAGTGGGAGGTGGCCTTGCGCGCGGCGAGGAAGGCCGTGCAGTTGCAGCCGACGGCACAGGCCAACTACGATCTCATTCAACTTGCGGAAGCCAAGCTGCGCGGCGAAGCGTGACTGTCGCCCGCCCGCGGCACCCTTCGCAACGAAGGAAGCGGAAGAGAGGCGTCCCACGATCATGCGAGAAGGAATTCGTTGTTCCGTCTTGATAATACCAACTACGAGTGAAGCTCGGTGAAATAGCCGGTGATCGTGGGGCCGCGCGCCACAGCGGCAATGCCCGTCACGCGCTGCTATTTACCTCGGAAACTCTGTGAACTAATGTCACCTGTCCGCAATGGAAACGCCGCCCATTTTACCGAAGTTGACGCCCGATGAACTCGGCGATCTCGCCCGCGCGAAGTCGTTGCTGGAGAATCCCGGTTTCACGGCGCGTCTGGCGGGCGTGTTGGGGCAGCCAATCGAACAGGGTTTCAAGCTGCTGCCCGCCGGCTGGCAGGGCGTGGTGAACAAGGCGGCGAAGGCGTCCCTGACCACGGCGTTGAACGCGGCGGTGACAACGCTCGGTCGAAACGAACCAAGGCGCGCCTCCGAGCGCTTCCACAAAATGCTGGTTGGCGCGTCGGGCGGCGTGGGCGGGTTGTTCGGCCTCGCAGCGCTGCCGGTGGAACTGCCGGTCTCGACGACGATCATGCTCCGTTCCATCGCCGACGTCGCGCGCAGCGAGGGACACGACGCGCGCGATCCCCTGACGAAGCTGGCGTGCCTCGAGGTCTTCGCGCTGGGCGGCAAGTCGGGCCTGGACGACGCGGCGGAGGGCGCTTATTGGGCGGTGCGCGCCGGACTGGCGAAGGCAATCTCGGAAGCGGCGGCGACTCTCGCGCGGAAGAAAACCGTCGAGGAGTCGGCTCCCGCGCTCCTTCGCCTGATCGCGGCAATTGCCGGCCGGTTCGGAGTGGTGGTGTCCGAGCAGGTCGCGGCGAAGGCGGTCCCGATCATCGGCGCTGCGGGCGGCGCGACGGTCAACGTCCTCTTCCTGTCGCATTTTCAGGACATGGCGCGCGGCCATTTCATCGTCAGGCGATTGGAGGTGAAGCATGGGACCGCAATGGTTCGTGAGGCCTACGAAAGCCTGCCGCCTCCCGCCTGAGTTCAACCGGCCAGCCGCACCGCCCGTTCGCGAAGCTGTCCAATCCACCGGCTCAGGAAACTCACGCCGCGAAACGCCGCCGCCAGTTCGTTCAAGGGCAGGGCGGCCGGGCGGTTCGGATCTCCGACCGCCGGAGCTTTCGTCCACGCGTCGTTCCATCCGCTCAATCCGCGCGTCAACTCCTCCAGCCGCGCGTTCAGCTGCCGCACCTTTTCGTTCACGCGATCCGTCCACTCCATCCCTTGCTGGAACCGTTGCACCTTGAGCAGCGGCGACGTCACCGTTGCGCTTTCGGCGAGAAACGCATCGATCGATCGACAGAGCTGCCCGACCTCCATGAAGCCTTCCATCCACTCTGCGGGCACGGCGTCGATGCCCGAAGGTTTGGATCCAAGTTCCAGTTCCAGCAGATGGGCGAGGCGGTCCTTCGCGTCGCGCAGCGTGCCGTGGGCGACGTTCAGCGCCGCGTAACGGCTGGTGGCGGCCTGGCGCTCCGGCTCCGGCGCATTGTGCAGACGATCCGGATGAACCTCCGCCGACAACGCGAGAAATTTTGTCTTGAGCGAATCGAGGTCGGGTGCCGGACGACGCGGTTCACCCAACAACGCGAAGCAATCGGTCATGCGCTGAAGCTCTCGCCGCACGAACAGCTCGTGGCCGCGTTGGGATTCTTCACCTTGAACCCGCCATCCTGGAGGGCGTCCACGAAATCCAGCTCGCTGCCGGTGACGTAGAGCGCGCTCTTCGGGTCCACCACCACGCGGATGCCGCCGGTCTCCACCATGATGTCGCGGCTGGCCGGGCCGTCCTGCAAATCCATCTTGTATTGCAGCCCCGAGCAGCCGCCGCCCACCACCGCCACGCGCAGCACGCCATTGGCGCGTCCCTGCTTGGTCAGCAATCCGCCGACCTTCTTCGCGGCGCTGGCGGTCACCTTGATCAAACGTTCGTCGCCCATGCGAATGCCGGGCGTCGTCGGGTTCTTTGCTGCGGAGCCTGCGATCATAATTTCAGTGCTGAGAAACTAAAGACTGCAGGGTGGCCCGTCAATCGGTGGTAATTCCCGAATTCCGATTCGGCGCGCGCGGAGCGACGCGCCCCACCATCGCCGGCTGTTTCCACCGGAGTTCATCCATAGCTGGTACGAGTCGGACGCAGGCTCAAACCTCGACAGTTTTGCCTGGGTCAGGCTGCACGACGTTGATCTTCGGATGCCGCGAACGGATTTGTTCCTCAAACCACTGACGTGATTCGGCGTCGCCATGCCCGAGCACAACCACGCGCGGGTTCACCTGCCCGACGAATTCCAGAAGCTCCTCCCGGTTCGCGTGGGCCGTGAGATCGAAGTCCTGCACTTCGCAGCGCTTGGTCACTTCGCCCGCGCTGCCGCTGAAGATGAACGTCTCGCCCTGTTTGGCCGCCTTGAGCCGCCCGCCCGGCGTGTCGGGGTCCGCGTATCCCACGAAGAAGATGGCCTGGCGCTCGTCACCCGTCATGCGCGCGGCGAGATCGTGGGCGGCGGTGTGCTCGCTCATCATGCCGGCGGTGACGACGAAGATGCGGCTGCCCGTGAGCTTCATTTTCTCAGACTGGCCCTTTTCGAGCACCACGAGGTTCAAGGCCTCCGTCAGGCGGAGGCTCTGATGCTGCCGGTGCGCCCGATGCGCCTCGATGTCGTAAATCTCGGTGAAAACGCGGCCGAGCCCGCCAATGTAGATGGGCTGGTTCTTGAGCTCGCCGTTGCGCATGAGCAGCGCGAGCAGCGCGAGAATCTCCTGCGTGCGGCCGAGCGCGAAGGTGGGGATGAGCACGGAGCCCTTGCGCGCGAGGACGTGATGGAGCGCCTCGGTGAGGCGTTTGATCTCCGCCTCGCGAGTGAAGCCCGCCGGCGTCGCGCGATTGCCACGCGTGGTTTCCATGATGAGCACGTCGGCCTGCACATCTTCAAAGCGGGCTCCCTTCAGGATGGTCTGGTCGCGGAAGGAGACGTCGCCGGTGTAAAAGAGCGTCTGCTTTTTGCCGCGCACCATGATGCCGGCGGAGCCGAGCGCGTGGCCGGCGTCGTAAAATTCCAGCGTGGGCGACGGGAGGCCGGCACGCGCCTTGTGATGCGCCGCCCATTCGATCTCCCGGTTGTATTTGTAGCCTTGGAACGTCGGCGCGATGTCATCCACCTCGTCGTGCGTGTAGAGCGGGTATTCCTTGATGCCCATCTCATCGCGCTGCCGCTTCATGACATTCACGGAATTGTGCAGCACGCGCTCCGAGAGCAGGTAGCTCAACTCGGTGAACATGACGTGCGCCTTGGGGAAATGCCGCGCGGCAATCGGAAGGGAGCCGATGTGATCGTGATGACAATGCGAGATGGCGATGGCGTCGACGTCTTCCCTGGCG
This sequence comes from Limisphaerales bacterium, assembly GCA_039806925.1. Taxonomy (GTDB): domain Bacteria; phylum Verrucomicrobiota; class Verrucomicrobiia; order Limisphaerales; family JADJPG01; genus JADJPG01. Next base: position 3,238 of record JBDHQG010000167.1, on the reverse strand, counting down.
ATGAGTTTGTAAAGCGGCAGCGCGTCACGGCCTTCGCGTTTCGGGTGCGTGCCGGCGTCCATGAGGAGACGGTGGCCGTCGATTTCGACGAACCAGGCGCTCGCGCCGATGTCCGTGTCTGGATTCAGATTGATGATTCGCATTGGTCTGAGCCTACGCGGCTCGAAAGCGTGTTGAAAGCACTTATCCGGATCGGACGAGCGAACGGCGCGAACTGTGGCTCGGCCCCCCGCAGGGCGGGCTTCCCGGACTGTCCTGAAATTCTCCAACGCGGGAACCAAACGGTCTGGCTTGGTGAATCTTCGTCTCCCCAGCGCGTCGCTTCGCAGTTCCGGCGCGGCTCCCGCTCCGACACGCCGGGTCGTCATGCCGGGAGGAGAGGCGGCTGCGTGGTGATTGCTTTCAAGCAGGGAACATGGTCGCGCATTCTTTACAATTCCCGATCGAATAGTTTGAAGAATTCTGCCGGGCCATCGTCGGTTAGAGCGACGGTAGTTCGTGGTTCGAATGCAGGCGGCAACGCGTGGATTTCGATGCACGAAACGTCACGCTTATTTTAGAGCAAAGGAGGACGCTAGGTTGTTTGGGTTAGGCGGGCATCGAAAGATGCCCGCTTATTTTTTGGAGGAAGACACTGTGGGAGATGCCGGGCTTTTCCGGTTTCTTTTGCGTTGCCTGTTGGGGGGAATCCGGTAGTAAACGGCGTTCAGCGCAAGCGCTTTTCAAACTATGCCCTCATTCGACATCGTCTCGCAGGTGAACTCGATGGAAATCGAGAACGCCGTCAACATCGCCAACAAGGAGCTGGCCAACCGGTTCGACTTCAAGGGAAGCAAGGCCGAAATCGTGCTGGATAAGAACGAAGTCAAGCTTTCCGCCGAGGATGCCTACAAGGTCAAGACCCTTGTCGAGATTGTGATGGGGAAGCTGGCCAAGCGAAACATCAGCTTGAAAAGCGTCGAGCAAAAGGAGCCTGACGTTTCGCCGCTGGGACATGCCCGGCAGGTTATCAAAATCAAGCAGGGCATCGAATCCACCGTCGCCAAGCAAATCACCGGATTCATTCGCGAGCAGAAGATCAAGGTGACCACGCAGATTCAGGGCGAGGAAGTGCGAGTGACCGGAAAGAGCCGGGATGATTTGCAGGCCGTGATTGCCGCAGTGCGGGCCCATGATTTTCCGGTGGCCTTGCAGTTCCAGAATTTCCGGGATTAGGTGGTGGACGGCCGGTAAGCCCACGACGGGCGCGCCAATGGGCATGTTGCCCGGGCGGTGCGTTGTGCTGAGTTCCACGATACCGTTGCGCTTCACTTGCTGCGACCGGGGACCGGTTGCGGACCGCGTGTTTGGGCCACATGTTTATCAGGTGCGCCCTCCCCTCAGGATCTCGCGAACTATGCTCACGAGAACTAGCGCTTCCCATCCGATCACGGCTGGGTTATACTTGGGCCGTCTCCCAGATAAAGACCAGCACGGGAGATTTTTTTGTTTTATGCGGCGCCTTGATGTTCTTACGTTCATGGCCCTGTTCCTTTGGGCAGGGGTTGTTCACGTTGATGCGGCCACGGAGGCTCATTCATTGAAATTGACCACGGCCGCCGGCTATTTGCCGGGCGTGCCATTTCTGATTGCCGTCGATGCACAGAATTCCGACGGACGACCGGAGAGGCGCGATTGGGATCTGGCCGCCACCCTTGGCGTGAGTTCGGGATCGGTCACCTTGTCGACGAACGAGGTGTTCCTCCGGAACGGACGCGGCAGTGTCCTCGTCGTGGTGACGGGTGAAGGGGATTTCACGCTCCGCGCACGGGTCGGAGACTTGGAAATCCAGCGTCTGGTTCGTGACCGTTCGGCTGAGCCGCGCGTGAAGGTTGGCGGGGTGTTGAACGGGGCGCAAACGGTTTGGACCGGCGTGGTCGTGGTCACGAATGACGTCACGGTTCCAGTGGGGCAAACGTTGACGGTCACGGCCGATGCGCTGGTGTTGTTCGAAGGAGTGGCGGGCGGGACGACGGCCAATGACTTGATCGTTCAGGGAGCCGTTCGCTCTTTGGGCACGGCGGCGGAGCCGGTGACTTTTACGTGCGTGGATTCCTCGATGCGTTGGGGACAAATCCGCCATACGAACGCGGAGCCGTCACTCTTCCAGCACACCATCATCACGCGCGCCGGGCGAGGGCGGGCGGAGGGGCACACCGGCACGACGCCGGTGATTCGGCCCTATAATTCCAAGCTCGCCTTCGAGCAGTGTTACCTGACGGATTTCGCCGAGCCCGGGGTCGGAACGCCGGGCAAGATCGGCCAGGCAAGCGGATCGGATTTGACGTTCGTCGGCTGCCTGTTTCAACGCGCCCGGATGGGGCCGGAAATTAGCGGGACCGCGCTCGCCTGCACCAATACATGGATCATGGACATGAGCGGCCCGGATGACGCCGACGGGATTTACCTGCACGATCAGGCGGCCGGGCAGCAGGTCACCCTGTCGGGCTGCGTCATCGCCGCCGGCGGTGACGACGGGATTGATACCCTCGGTTCCGTCATCACGGTGGAGAATTGCATCGTGCGCGACTGGAACAGCGTGATTGAGGACGCCAAGGGCATCAGCGTCTTCAATGGGGCGACACATGTCCGGAACTCCTTGATCACGGATTGCACCGTCGGCGTTTCGGCCAAGGCAGATGCCTCTGCCTCCGTGCTCGTGACCATCAACAGCTCGACGCTCCACGGCAACCAGACCAATGTGCTGGCGCAATACAAGTCGAACGCGCCCGGGCCGGCGGTCGATTATCGCGTCACGAACTGCGTGCTCTGGGCGTCGCCGGTGTCCGTGCAATCCGATTTTGCGGAGACGAATTTCACCATCCGTTTTTCGACCATTTCCCAGGCATGGGCGGGCGGTGGCAACTCGGAGTCGGATCCTCTTTTCATCGACGCCGCGCGTCACGATTTCCGGTTGAAACCGCATTCGCCGGCGATCGATTCCGCCGCGCCCGGCACGCCGCCGGATGCCGACGGCAGCCCGGCGGATCGCGGGGCGTTCACGTTTGTGCCGGATGCGCCCGTCCTGAATCCATTGCCGGGCGGATTGGGGAGCCCGTTCCAGTTCCAGCTGGTCGCCTACACCAACCGCAACTACGTGATTGAAAGATCATCGGACCTGGCCGGCTGGGAACACCTCAAGAGCGTCTGGCAAACCGCCGAAACCAACCTTGTCGCCGACCCGTTCGAGGGAACCGAG
>JBDHQG010000002.1:0-30691 GCA_039806925.1 Limisphaerales bacterium | reverse complement strand
GCGCGGCAAGGTGCCGGACGATCTCTTCACCAAGCCCTACGTGATGCCGACCGGCGGCTCGCAGGACGCGGCGCGCGCCAACCTGCGCGAGGCGACGCGGCTCCTGAAGGAAGCCGGCTATCCCGGCGGCGAAGGCCTGCGCCCGATCCAATACCTGTTCGAATCCGTTTCCGGCGGCGGCTCCGTCCATTCCAAGATCGGCGTCGAGCTGCAGCAGATGTGGCAGCGCGAACTCGGCATCCAGGTCGAACTGCGCCAGATGGAAAAGCAGGTTTACCTCGCGGCCCAGCGTTCGCTCGACTACGACGTGAGCCGCAGCACATGGATTGGGGATTACAACGATCCCAACACCTTCCTCGACCTGTTCCGCTCGAACAACGGCAACAATCGTACCGGCTGGAAGCACAAGCCCTATGATGACTTGATGGACAGCGCGAGCCTGCTGACAGATCTCGACCAGCGCGCGGATCTGTTGCGCCAGGCGGAATCCATTCTCGTCCGCGACCAGGCGCCCATCGCGCCGCTCTACTTCTACAGCGGCTTCAATTATCACGATCCGGAACGCGTCACCGGCATCCACGGCAACGTGTTGGATGCGCATCCGATCAACGCCATCGGCGTCCGGAAGGAGAGGAGCCGGTAATCCGCGCCTATGTTTTTCCTGAAGCGCCTGCTCTTCCTGATTCCGCTGCTGCTGGTCATCAGCTTCCTGGCGTTCATCCTCATGCGGCTCGCGCCCGGCGGCCCGTTCGATTCCGACCGCGCGCCCGCTTCACCCGAAATCGAACGCGCCCTGCGCGCCAAATATCATCTCGACCAGCCGTGGCTCGTCCAATACGGCCACTTCCTCGGCAGCCTCGCGAAAGGCGACCTTGGGCTCTCGACCAAGTATCGCAATCACACCGTCAACGACATCATCGCCAGCGCCCTGCCCGTCTCCATGACGCTCGGCGGGCTCGCGTTTTTCTTCGCGCTGGTCGTTGGAATTCCCTGGGGCGTATTGATGGCGATTCAACGCGGGCAATGGGGCGATTACCTCTGGGGCCTGCTCTCGCTGCTCGCCGCGTGCATTCCGGCGCTCGTCATCGGGCCGATTCTCGTGCTCAGTCTCGCCGTGAAGGCCGGCTGGTTTCCCGTCGCGCTCTGGGAATCGCCGCTTCATGTCGTCCTGCCCACGTTCACGCTCGGCCTGCTGTTCGCCGGCAAGGTCGCGCGTCTCGTCCGCGAGAGCATGACCACCACGTTGCAGTCCGAGTTCATCACCGCCGCGCGCGCCAAGGGCCTGAGCGAATCAGAGATTTTGGTGAAGCACGCCCTGCGGATCGCGCTCCTGCCCGTCGTCTCCTTTGCCGCGCCGATGCTGGCGGATTTGCTGACCGGATCGTTCGTCGTGGAAACCATCTTCCAGATTCCCGGCCTCGGCGCGTTTTTTGTGAACAGCTCGCTCAACCGAGATTATCCGCTCCTGATGGGGCTCGTCCTGCTCTACGCCGCGCTTCTGCTGCTGCTGAATTTGCTCGCGGACTTTTTGATCGCGAAGCTCGATCCCCGCGTGCGCTACGAATAAATGACGCCCAATCAACGAGCCTGGATGCGCTTCCGCCGGAACAAGCCGGCGGTCATCAGCCTCGCCCTGCTCGCGAGCCTCGTCCTGCTCGTCATCGTCTGGCCGTGGATGGCGTCCTACTCGTGGGAAACGACTTCCGACGCCCAGTTCGATCCGCCGTCGGCAAGGCATTGGTTCGGCACGGACGTCCACGGGCGCGACCTGCTCACGCGCGTGATGTATGGAGCGCGCGTTTCTCTCCTCGTCGGCGTCGTCGGCGCCGGCGTCGCGTTCGTCATCGGCGTCGCCTGGGGCGCGGTGTCGGGCTACGTCGGCGGGCGGCTCGATGGCGCGATGATGCGATTCGTGGACATCCTCTATTCACTGCCGTCGATCATCTTTGTCATCGTGCTGCTCACCACGCTCAAGGAAACCACGACGCAATGGCTCACGTCGCTCCTCGGCTCCAAGGCGACCTCCCAGGCGTCCGTCCTGCTGCTCTTCGCCGGGCTCGGCGCGGTGTCGTGGCTGACGATGGCGCGCATCGTCCGCGGCCAGGTGCTCACGCTCCGTCATCGCGCCTTTGTGGACGCCAGCCGCTCGCTTGGCGCCGGCCACGCCCGGATCATCTGGCGGCACATCCTCCCGAACGTCTGGGGCATCGTCATCGTCTACCTCACCCTCACCGTGCCGTCCGTCATTCTTTACGAATCCTTCCTCAGCTACCTCGGCCTGGGCATCGAGCCGCCGATGGCCAGTTGGGGATCGCTGGTGGCCGAAGGCGCCGGCCAGCTCAATTCCGTCCGCATCTACTGGTGGCTGGTGGTCTTTCCGTCGGCGATGCTGGTTTCCACGCTGCTGGCGCTGAATTTCCTCGGGGACGGCCTGCGCGACGCCTTCGATCCGAAGGGACAGGTCTAGTTTTCAAACTTTGAACTTGAGCCGGGGCCTGCCGTTTGGCTTAATCGCGCTCCCTTTGCGGCAAGTTGCGCTGGTAGGTTACCCAAGTGGCCAACGGGGGCAGACTGTAAATCTGCTGGCTTACGCCTTCGATGGTTCGAATCCATCACCTACCACCATCTTTCCTCCCGTCCCCCCGCCCAGCAGCCCGATTCTTCTTCAGCCAATACGATGCGAACGATCCCAAACCGCGGCGACCATCGCCACGCCTATCCAATAGACCAGCCCGGATCGATTTCGGCATCCGGCGATGTGGCCGCAACTCCCTTCAACAACTTCCGCTCCGCCAGCACGCCAATCATCGCCGCGTTGTCCGTGCAAAGGCTGCGCTCCGCCAGCCGGAGCGTCATGCCGTTCTTGCGGCACGCTTCATCCAACCCCGCGCGCAACGATCGATTGCACGTCACGCCGCCCGACGCCGTCACGCACTTCACCTTCAGGCGCTTCGCCGCGCGCATCGTCTTCGTCACCAGCGTCTCGACAATCGCCGCCTGCACGCTGGCGCACAGATCGCGCAGCGCCTTGCCGTCTTCCAGCAGGGCGGGATTCTTCTGGAGAAAATACCGGACCGAAGTTTTCAAACCGGCAAAGCTGAAATCGTCATTCGCCTCGCGCAGCAACGGGCGTGGGAAATCATGCGCCCTTGCGTTTCCTTCCGCCGCCAGCCGGTCCAGCTCCGGCCCGCCCGGATACGGCAGCCCGATCAACTTCGCCACCTTGTCGAAACACTCCCCCGCCGCGTCATCCAACGTGGAGCCGAGCACCACATGCTCCAGCTCCGCCCGCACATGCACGAGCATCGTGTGCCCGCCGCTGACGATCAGCGACACGTTCGGCTGGAATGACTCGAAGTCACCGCGCGGCGGATCGCCGGAAATCCACGGCGAATACAGATGCGCCTCGTGATGATTCACGCCCATGAACGGTTTCCCCAACGCAAACGCCATCGCCTGCGCGGCCTTGAAACCGATCATCAACGCGTTCGGAAGCCCCGGCCCCTGCGTCGCCGCCACCGCCTCCAGCTTCCTTGCCGTCACCCCCGCTTCGCGCAATGCCGCCTCCGTCACCGGCTGCCAGTTCCGCAAATGCTCGCGCGTCGCCAGCTCCGGCACCACCCCGCCATACTCCGCATGAAGCTGGATTTGTGACGACACCACATTGGAGAGCACCCGGCCATCACGAACGACCGCCGCGCTGGTTTCATCACAGGAAGTTTCCACCGCGAGGAGAATCACCTCGTCCCTCCGCAACAATATGGTGGAAAGCGCCGCATATCCGCCAAGGCTAGGCGACGGACGCTGGCTCGGTCAACGCACAGACGGAAGCCGCGTCACTCCACCGTCACGCTCTTGGCGAGGTTGCGGGGTTTGTCCACGTCGCAGCCGCGGGCCACGGCGATGTGGTAGGAGAGCAGTTGCAACGGGAGCGCGGCGAGCAGCGGGTTCAACGGCTCGATGGTCGGCGGGATGTAGATCACGTCATCGACCTTTTTGTGGATCTTCTCGTTGCCCTCGGTGGCGATGGCGATGATCGGTCCCTTGCGCGCCTTGATCTCCTCGAGGTTGCTGAAGGTCTTTTCGTAGAGCGGATCGTTCGGGATGATGAACACCGTCGGCGTCTTCTCATCGATCATCGCGATGGGACCATGCTTCATCTCGGCGGCGGGATAACCTTCCGCATGGATGTAGGAAATCTCCTTGAGCTTGAGCGCGCCTTCGAGCGCCGCCGGGAAGTTGTATTGGCGACCAAGGAAGAAGAAGTCTTCCGCTGACGCATACTTCAACGCGATGCGGCGGATGGCCTCGTTCTGCGCGAGGATGCTTTCCATCTGCTTCGGAATCGCCTCCAGCGCCCGGATGATCTGCGATCCCTGGCTGTTGGACAACATGCGAATGCGCCCCATCAGCAAGGCGAGCAACGTGAGCACGGTGACTTGAGACGTGAACGCCTTCGTGGACGCCACGCCGATCTCCGGCCCGGCGTGCAGGTAGATGCCGCCGTCGGCCTCGCGGGCGATGGTGCTGCCGACGACGTTGCAGATGGAGAGAACCTTGTGACCGCGACGCTTTGATTCGCGCAGGCCCGCGAGCGTGTCCGCCGTCTCGCCGGACTGGGTGATGACGAGCACGAGGGTGTGCTTCTCGATGGGCGCGTTGCGGTAGCGGAACTCGCTGGCGTACTCGATCTCGGTCGGGATGTGCGCGAACTCCTCGAAGAGATATTCGCCAATCAACGCCGCGTGCCAGCTCGTGCCGCAGGCGACGATGACGATGTGGTCCACTTCTCGCAGTTCGGCGAGTGTCATGTTCAGCCCGCCGAACTTCGACGTGGCCTCGTCGTGATCGATGCGACCGCGCATGGCGTTCTCCACCGTGCGGGGCTGCTCGAAAATTTCCTTCAGCATGAAGTGCGGGAAGTTCCCGCGCTCCGTCGCCGCCGCGTCAAACTCCAGCTTGCTGATCTGCACGCGGGCCGTGTCGTTGCCGAGGTTGGCGACGTTGAAGCGGTCCGCGGTGAGCGTCACCACGTCGTAATCGTTCAGGTAAATGACTTCGCGGGTGTGCGAGGCGATGGCCGTGGCGTCGCTGGCGAGGAAGTTCTCGCCCTGGCCGACACCGACGATGAGCGGCGAGCCGCGCCGCGCGCCGACCATCACGCCCGGAAAATCCGAGCAGACCACGGCAATGCCGTAGGCGCCGATGACTTCGCGCAGGGCGTTCATCACGGCCTGGGCAAGCGGGTGGGTATCACTCTTCGACAAAGGATGCGCGCCCTTCGATTCCGCCTTGAGCAATTCATAGTGATGACCGATCAGATGCGCAAGCACCTCGGTGTCGGTGGAGGACTTGAAAGTGTGACCCTTGAATCGATCCTTGAGCCGGTCGTAGTTCTCGATGACGCCGTTGTGGACGACGGCAATCCTGCCGCTCTCGTCGTAGTGAGGATGTGAGTTTTCGTCCGACGGCGGGCCGTGCGTGGCCCAGCGCGTGTGGCCGATGCCGATGACGCCCGTCAACGGCTCGGCGGCGATGAGCCTGGCCAGGCCTTCGTCGATCTTGCCCTTCTTCTTGCGGGTATCGACGGATTGGTCGCGCAGCACGGTGATGCCCGCGCTGTCGTAGCCGCGATACTCCAGCCGCCGCAATCCCTCGAGGACGATCGGAGCTGCCTGTTGTTTGCCGACGTAGCCGACGATGCCGCACATAAGTCGTTCCGGGTTTTATGGGGGCGATGAAGCAATGAAGTGTCGGGTGACAACGCGGTGATCCGGCACCGCAATCACGCCAACGCTCCATCGCCCATTCCCCTTCGCACCATTCCCTATCGGATGCCGCTTGCCCTACTCAAGCGGCGCAAGGTATAGAGGAGTCAAAGCTGCCCGCAAGCCGCGAATTTATGACCACTCACACGAAACGAATGTCGCCCAACACCAGCAACGTGCTCGCCGTCATCATGGGCGGCGGTGCCGGCACGCGCCTGTTCCCGCTCACCAAGGAACGCTCCAAGCCGGCGGTGCCGCTGGCGGGCAAGTATCGTCTGGTCGACATCCCGATCTCGAACTGCATCAACTCGAACCTCAAGCGCATCTACATCCTCACGCAGTTCAATTCCGCCTCGCTCCACCGGCACATCTCCCAGTCCTACAAGTTCGATCATTTCTCCGGCGGCTTCGTGGAAATCCTCGCCGCCGAACAGACGCCGACCAGCACGTCGTGGTATGAAGGCACCGCCGACGCCGTGCGCAAGAATCTCACCCACTTCCTCAACCACGACTTCGAATATCTCGTCATCCTCAGCGGCGACCAGCTCTACCGGATGGATTTCCGCCGCATCATCTCGCAGCACATCGAGACCTACGCGGATCTCACCGTCGCCACGATACCGGTCCCGCGCAACCAGGCCACCGGGCTTGGCATCATGCAGATCAACGAGGAGAAGCGGATCGTGAATTTCGTGGAGAAACCGAAGGAGGAGGCCGTTCTCGATTCCCTGAAGCTTCCGCGCGAATCCTATTCCCGCCTCGGCATCGAGGGCGAAGAGGATTTCCTGCTCGCGTCCATGGGCATCTACGTCTTCAACCGCGACCTCATCGTCCGGCTGCTGGACAACAAACACACCGACTTCGGCAAACACATCATCCCGGGCGCCATCGAGCAACACCGCGTCTTCTCCTATGTGTTCCAGGGATATTGGGAGGACATCGGGACGATCCGTTCCTTCTTCGAAGCCAACCTCGACCTCGTCAGCGAGCTGCCGCGCTTCAACTTCTTCGACATGGCCGCGCCGATCTTTTCGCGCCCGCGCTTCCTGCCCGGCACCAAGATCAACGGCGCGACCATTGACCACGCGATGGTCAGCGACGGCTGCATCATCAACCACGCCACCATCCGCCATTCGCTCGTCGGCATCCGCAGCATCGTGGGCAACGGCAGCGAGCTGAACCGCGTGGTGCTGATGGGCGGCGACTATTACGAGAGCCACGCGAGCATCGTGGAGAACGAACTCGTCGGCAAGCCGCGCATCGGCATCGGACAGAACACGCGGATCGAGAATGCCATCATCGACAAGAACGCGCGCATCGGCGACAACGTCGTCATCTCCCCCGAGGGCAAGCCCGAGAACGTCGACCACCCGCTCTACATCATCCGGGACGGCGTCGTCATCATCCCGAAGAACGGCGTGGTGCCACATGGAACGGTGATTTAGTTCACACCTCTCAAACAAACAAAAGCGCCGCTGGATTCGCGAACCCAGCGGCGCCTTGCTTTTCAGGAGTGAATCACCACGCGCGCTCGATGGAGCGGCGCTTCCAGAGAAACTCGAACATGTTGCCTTCGTGCGGTTGATCCCACGAGATGGCCATTGTGGAAACAGGACCGATGTTCAGGCGGTCGATCTCGCCGAAGCCTTCCAGCTCTTCGATGAACTTCGCGTCCTTCGTGATCGCCGAGCACGCGAGCGTGTAGCCCATCTTGTGCAGCATCTCGCCCTGCGGACACGTCACCACGCTGGCGTAGGGGCAGAGGAATTCCTTGTTCGCCAGCGGATGCGCGAACGAATCGCATTGCACGATGGTCGGCCGCATGTAGATGCCGCCCTCGAACGTCACCTTGCGCGGGCCGTTGCGATACTTCGCCGTCACGTCCACGGCACCGGGCGTTTTCAGGCCGTCGTCAATCTGCGCGTCGATGAAGTCCGCCATCTTGGGATTCGCGAAGCCGGAGAGGCGCGCGTTCGGATCTTCGGGCTTCGTCGGCTGCACCGGGCCGAGCTTCTGCGCGAGCGCGTCGGCAATCTCGGCGGCGTAGCGCGGCACGACAACCGCCGAGGCGTTGATGCAACTGCGCCCGCCGTTGTCGCTGATCGCGCCAGCGATGACGTCGAGGTAGTCGCGCCAGTTCTCGATGCAGTCCTCGCCGATGACGAACTTGCTCCAGCCCGGGCCGTGCAACTGGATGGCCGGGTTGTTCGCGTACTGCGCCATCGTGCTCTTGTCGCCGAAGATCAGCGCGCGACCGCAGTTGTTGAGAATCGTCGCCGAGCCGTCGTGATCGGTCGGATAAAAGCCAAACGCCTCGGCGGGCACGCCCGCCGCGATGAACGCCTGAATCAAACGGTACGGCGTCCACGGCTCCTCCTTGCCCGGCTTGATGACCACGGGCGTCTTCAGCGAGATGGCAGGAATCCAGAGCGAGTTCACCGCGGGCGAATTGCTCGGCATCACGAGGCCGAGCGCCGAGCAGGTCGGAAAGAAGCTGAGCTTCGTGCCGTATTGTTCGCCCACGCCTTTGTCGAGAATGGAGAGATCGAGTCCGCGCGAGAGGCCGTTCAGCACGAACTTCATGTTGGTGAGCGCGAAGTGAATCTTCGTCATGTTGCGCTTCACCATCACATGCGGCAGGCCCGAGGTCTGCGAGAGCGTCTCGATGTATTGCTGCGCGGATTGCGTGTGGCCCTTGTCACCGAAGGGCAGCGTGCCGTTGAGGAACAGCTCGCCGGCCTTGGCGCTCATCTCCATGAGCTGCGCCACGGTGAACTTCTTCAACGCCGCGCGCGCGGAACTGATCTTCGCGAGATCGCGCTTGACGATGCCGCCGTTGACGGTCGAGACGAGGGCTTTGACTTCGCCGGTGCGGTGATCCTTGACCTCGTTTTTTTCGAGGCTCTCGTAGCTGCGGCCAAGTCGGAGGACGGGGATGTGCGGGACATTCATGCTTCAAGCAGGGTTCAATGGCCGGGTGCGGGATTGCCCGGCGGCAGGGTGACAGGTTTGGAATCCGGCGTGGTCACCGTGATGGCGGTGACGTCAGAGAGGTTAATGACGAATTTGCCGGCCTCCGCGACCGGCTTCTCACGCTCGACGCTTGGCGCGGCCATCGGATAAGTGCGCACCGGCTTCACATTCACGTCGAGCATCTGCACGAAGTCCTTCATCAGCTGATCGTCCGGCAAAGCCACATCGATATAGCCCGTGTCGTTGTTCAGGCCTTTGACGTAAATGGTGTAGTAGAGCATCGGCGCAGAGTGGTTCAAGCGGCGGCGAATCCGGTGACGATGGGCCGCGCCTTGGCGAAGGCGTCGCGCAGTTCGACGAGTTCAACCGGGTTCATCGCCGCGAACGCCGCTTCAAGCTGCGTCCGGGTAATCTTGTCGTGCTCGATCATAAACTTTGCGTCAGCCATGTCCTGGGCGTCGTTACCACGCATCATCTTGGTCAGCACGAGGTCAAGAGTCGCGGGGCGCAGGAGTTTCAACCAGCGCAGGCTGGCAAGGGTGATGGGAACGGTTTGCTCTTCCCAATCGCGCCGCAGGAAAACGTCCTTCGCCTCAAAAAGGTGGGTGATGTAAAGTCCATCACCCTCCAAGGCGCTGTTGGCTTGCTGTTGAGCCGTCCAAAATTGTTCGTCACTTTGAAAAGACTCCACCGAGGACATCGGGATGATTGCATCCACGTCCAGTGAGAACTTCACCGCATCCGGCGCATCCGCGAATCCCAGCGCGAGCGCGGCCCGGCCGTAAAGCACCAGGCTGACGGGATGATCCAGGCGGGAGTCCAACTCCCGCACGATGCGCTCGGCGTTGATCATACGGCGAGACGGGGACGCGGGCGCTGCCACCATGTCACCAGCTCCGATCCGTTGCGGGTAAAGCCGGTCATGGCGACAAAGCGCGTCGGATGGGGCAGCGCGCCGTTGTCGGGGATTGGCACCTCTGGCAGCGAGGAGATCAACTCGACCCAGAACGGATTTTCCGGCTCGTATTTGCGCCCGGCCAGCGCGACGTGGCGGACCGGCGCTTCGCTGCGTTCCAGTTTCGCCAGCCATGCCAGCCCGGTCGCCGAATTGCCTTCCGCACCGAGCATGGCCGCCCCGCAGCGGATGCTGCGGGGATCGTAGGGAAGAGCGACGCAGAGCAGGGCGATGGCAAGCTCCTCGTTCGAGAACTGCGCCTCGGTCGCAAGCGGTTTTTCCGGTTCGTCCCCGGTTGTGTAATGGCGGCAGCCGCGCTGCACCGCGAGCGTCTGCAACTCCGCAGGCCCCAAACCCAGCCTGCGCGCCTTGCGCAGCAGCGGCGACAGATGCGTCGTCGTGCCGAGTTTCGCGGCGAGCGTGGCGGTTTCGGTGGTCATCGTTGGAAGATTGGTGCGGCGGAGATGCAACCGCAACTCATCAATACACGCCTTCGACGATGTTCTTTTCCATCGCGCCGAACGGACGCACGTCGCCGACGCCATCCCAGGCGTAGGGCGCTCGCGGGGCGCGGCGGATGACTTCATCGCGTTCGAGGAAGCGCGGCATGAAGAATTCCTTCGTCAGCGTGGTCAGCTCGGCACGACCCCACTCGCCGTAGGCCACGGTCTCGTCGGTCTTGTTCGGATTCACCACACGCAACACCGCGCGCGGCTGCGGCGCGTAGTAAGTCACGCTGAAGTTGTCTTCCGGCAGAAGCGGCACACTCGCGGCAAGGCCCATGAGAGTGTTGCCGTACGTCGGGTAGAAGCCGATGCGGCCTTCGAGGAGCTCCTCGACGATGAAGCGCACTTCCTGCGGCTTCATCGAGGTGCCGCCGCAGAACACGCCGCGAATGCCGGCGTCGTAGAGGTTCACCTTTTCGGCGAGGGCTTCGAGCAGCTTCGGCGTGGTGAACAGGCCGCTGACCTTGCGGTGCTTGAGGATGAGCGTCGCCTGATCGACGACGTGCGCCATGTATTGCTTGGCAACATCGAATTGTTTGTTCGAGATCAGCTTTTTCACGAAGCGCGGGTCGAGATCGATGAAGTAGCACGAGCTGCCGCGCACGTTGGCGAGGTGCTCGATGGCGAGGCGCAGGCGACGCGGGCCCGTCGGGCCCATCATCAGCCAGGCGCCGCCGCGCGGGAAATGCTCGTCGGAAATCTTGTCGCTGAACTCTGAGTAATCGACCTTGTAGTCGTTCCAGCCGATGCGCTGCTTGGGCATGCCGGTGGTGCCGCCGGTTTCAAAAATGTTGAACGGCTTGCCCTTGAACTGCGCCGGCACCCAGACCTCTGGCTGCTCGTCGCGCAGCGATTCGTCGGCGAAATGCGGGAACTTGAGCATGTCCGCGAAGGAGTTGATCTCCTTGCGCGGATCGAAGTTCTTCTTCGCCCAGTCGAGCCAGTACGGGCAGCCGGTTTCAGGGCTGAAATGCCAGTGGATGATCTCCTTCAAGTGCGCGTCGAGCTGGGTCTGCGCGGCCTTGATGGCTTCGGGGGAAACAGTGGTGGTCATGTTCGTAAAATCAATTCGAGCCGCAGGATATGCGGCTCGGAGCAAAAGCAAAACGGTTTACTTCGCGTCGATCTTCGGCACCTCGTCCTTCGCGCTCTTGTTCGGGTCGGCGAAGGCGTAGAGGTAGCTCTGGTTCAGCACATACATCACGCCGTTCGCGACGATGGGCGTGCCGTAGATCGGGTAGCCGAGGTTCACTTCGTTGATCAGCTTCTTCTCCTTGCTCGAGGCGAGCACCGCGAAGTCGCCGTCCTCGTCGCCGACGTACACCTTGCCGTCCGCCACGAACGTGCTACCCCACATGTGCGCCTTCATGTCGTGAACCCAGTTCAGCTTGCCGGTGTCCGCATCAAGGCAATGCACGAAGCCGGAGAAGTCGCCGACAAACAGCAGGCCGTTCGCGGGATCGATGGAGACGGTGCTGATGCTGCGCTTGATGCCCTTGTAGTCCCACACGAGCTTCGTCTTCGTCACGTCGCCGCTGCCGGTCGGGTCGATGCACAGCAGGCGGCCAACGCCTTCGCCGTGTTCCGGATCCTGGCCAATGGCCACGTACACCTTGTCCTTGTAGAACACCGGCGTGGAGTTGATCTCGCTCGGGCCTTCGGCGGCGGGATACTTGATCGGCTTGCCATCCTTCACCTTGTATTCGGGCGGGACGCAGTCGAACTTCCATGCCGTCTTGAGGAAGCTTCCGTCGCCTTCCTTCACGGGCTTCTGGTCAAAGGCGTAGAGCACCCCGTCGCCGCCCCCGAAGAAAATCTGCCACTTGCCATTCACCTGGCCGGCGGCGGGCGAGGACCATTGGCCGTGGAAGATGCGCGTGCCGATCTTGGCGTCATCCTCGCCTTCGAGCACGCCGGTCTTCTTGTTCAGCGCGATGAAGCTCGGCGAATTCGGCGACGGCACGTTGACGTGCGTCCAGTCCTGGCCGTTCGACGTGCAGACGTAGATCAGATCGCCGAGCATGAGGATGTTGCAGTTCGAGGCGTTGTGCGGGAACACGCCCAGCTCATCCATCATGTCGTAGCGCCAGATGATGTCCGCGTCCTTCGGGCCCGGCTCGACGGGCGGCTTGCCGGTGTCGAGCACCATGTATTTCGCCTCGTCCTTGTAGGGGCCGTCGTTGCCGTCGGCCATGCCGTTGATGTCGAGGCAGAGCACCTCGCAACGGCTCGTCACGAGGTAGAGATACTTGCCGTCATGCACGGGCGAGGAGAACAGGCCGAGGTTTTCCCAGTCGTTCACCTTGCCGTATTTCAGCTTCGGCACCACGAGCTGCCAGAGAAACGCGCCGGTCTTCTCGTCGAAGCACATGAGAATCGAGCGATCTCCGGCATGCTTCGGGTCGCGCGGCGTCTCGTTGTTCGTGCCGACGAATATCTTTCCGTTGAACACGGTGGGGTTCGCGTAGCTCTGCGAGCCGAGCTTCACGACCCACTTCACGTTCTTCGTGGTCTTGAGATCGATCTCGTCGCTGCCGGACTTCGGCTTGCCGGCGTCGAACTCGGTCGGCAAACCCTTCGCGGGCGAATACATGTTGCGGCCGAGGTTGCCGCCGCCCCAGGACGGCCAGTCCACGCCGGAGGTCGAGGTGACAAGGCCGCACGCCATCAGCGCGGTAGTGAGGAGAGGGAATGATTTCATGATTTTGGTTTGTCGTTCAAAACAGACGCGGAAGCACTGGATGGATAGGTCACATTTGATTTTGTCCCGCCTGCGACCCGGAGCAAGCCGTCCACCGACAGGTCTTCGTCGATCTCCGGCCAATGAATGCCGTAACCCGACGCCGAGATGCGGAAGAAATTTCGCTGTGACTCGCTGGCCGCAGCCAGCCGGGACGAGACAGCCGCCAGCGGAAGACGATGGCACTGTCCGTCCACCTCGAGGACCATTGTCGGGCCGTCGAACGCAACGCGCTGGATGTCGTGGAGCTTAGGCATGTTCAGCCCTGAATCCGCCGCCATTCGGCGACGATGTAGTCGAAATTCTCGAAGATGATCCGCCGCACTTCCCGTGTGTCACGGGCGGACATGTTATAGGCGAACGCCTGCCGGATCTCAAATGCGTCCGCATCCAGCCAATACTTGCACTCGCACTCCGCCTTCCCGGCGTGGATGTGCATGGGTTCGTTTCCCTCGTTCGAGTAGAAATAGAACCGCCAGCCGTGCAGCAGGAGTATCGTGGGCATGAGGCGCGCATGTTGAACAACGGTTAATTCCCCGTCACCACGATGTTGTCGTGATACGTCCGCATGTCCTGCGGCACAAACGAGAAAAGCCCGGGGCAGCCGGTTGGGTGCGCGTGCTTGTGCGGCACCTCGATGAGCCAGCCTTCCGGTTCGGGATCGCCCTTCTTCCACGCCTTCGCGCGGACGACGCCGCTGCCGTCCGCCGCCACATCGACGCGCGACTTGATGCGATACCAGGTGTTCGCGCTCCACTTGAAGGGCACGGCCTTCTTCACGCGCTCCTGGTTCGAGTTGATCTCCAGCTCCTGCGAATTGCCCTTGAGCACGGTGATGTAGCGCTGGTTCACCACGCCCACCTCGGACATCTTGCGGCGGTTGCCCTCGGTGAGCACGTCGGCCTCGATGGTGTAGTTGTTCATCTCCGGATGCCCGATGAAGATCGTCCCGCGCTGGAACAGTTTGTTCTCGATCGTCTTGCACAGCGCCTTCGTGCCGCCCTCGCCCGGCGCCTGGCGCACCTCGAAGCGGAACCGCGCGCTGTTCCACGGCAACGGCGGGAACGCGAAAGGCGTCGGCGGCTCGACCGCGTTCGTCGTGGTGTTGCTCAGCTCGAACGACTCGAAGTCCTGCTTGAGCGGCAGCTTGGACATGATGCGCACCTTGATGTAGCCCTTGAGGTCGCCGACCGTCGCCTGGAACTGGCCCGCGCTCGGCATGTTCGCCGCATCCGCCAGCAGCACGCCGCTCTCGTCAAACTTCGCCTTCGCATACGCCTTCACCAGCGCCGTCGGCGGCACGTAGCTTTCCCACTTCGCGGACTTCGCATCCACGTTCTCGTCCACCACGAAGCCTTGCGCGTCGAGCGAGCGGATGCGGAAGGTCTGCTTGTCCGAGGGCTTGAGCAGCGATTCGTAGGGAATGATCTGGAGCTGCTTCGCCACGCCGGCCTTCGGCCACGGCGTTTCGTCAGGTTCCGGCGCGAGGCCGGGATTGTTCCCCTTGCGACCGAACGCGTAGAGCTTCTTGTCGGTCTGGATGTAGAGCTTGCCGTTGTAAGCGACGGGCGAACCGTAGCAGCGGCCATTCAGCAGCGTCTGGCTGAGAATCTCACACCCGGTCGTGCCGGGCTTCACGACGAACAGCTCGCCGTGACCGCTGGAATCATCGCCGCCCGCCGCGATTTTCTCCGCGCCCTGCGCCGAGGTGTACATCGCCACGTAGAGCTTGCCGTCCGCGTAGAACGGCGTGCTCTGGCGCTGTTCGATGCCGAGCTTGTGCTTCCAGAGCACCTTGCCCGTGTTCGCATCAATGGCGCAGAGATCGCCCGTGCCGTTCACCTCATAAATCGTGTCGCCGACCAGCACCGGCGAGGACGCCAGCGAGCCGACTTCATTGCGCCAGACCTCGGTTTGCTTCGGCACGCGGATGTCCGGCACCAGCGGGTTCGTCTTGGTGATGCTCGCGGGAATCTTGTAGGCCGCCATGCGCCCGATTTCGGACGAGTCGAGGTTCTCCGATTCGTGGATGACGACCAGGTTGTCCTTGTGCCGGATGACCGCCGCGTTGATGCCGCCCTTGGCTCCGGCCTTCGCGACGTGGACACGCCAGAGCGGCTCGCCCGTGCGCGCGTTGATGGCGATCAGATTGCAATCGCCGCCCGCCGAGTAGAGCACGCGCTGGCCGTTCCAGAAATCGAGCCACGGATGCGAGAAGGTGTTGTCCTGCGGACGATCCCCCGGCGCGCTGCTCCAGACGAGTTCCCCCGTCTTTTTATCAAACGCATAAAACCGATCCCCCGCCGGCCCGTGCGCGCCCCAGGACGAGGTGATGCCGCGCGTGATGACGAGATCCTTGTCGATGAGCGGTGAAGCCGTCCGCGCGTTCGGGAAGGTCAGCCGCCCATATTCCTCCATCAACGAATGTTTCCAGAGCAGCTTGCCGTCGGCGCTGAAACACATCAGCAGCCCCTGCGTGCCCTGCACATACACATTGCCCGTCTCTGCATCGACTGACGGCGACGAAGTGGCGTAGCGCAGGTAGATGATGTCCGACAGAAAATCATTCTCGCGATGTTCCCACAGCTTCCCGCCCGTTTCGGCATCGAAGCACGCCACCACCTCCTGCAAGTCCGGCCCCTCGCCGAGGAAGCCGTTGATGTAAAGCCGGCCGTTGGCGATGACCGGCGCAGACTGGCCGGGAAAATCCGCGGCCCACAGCGCCGCCTTCGCGTCCACCTTGTCCGGCAGACCTTTTTCGTGCGAGACGCCCAGCTGATTCGGACCGCGCCAGTCGAGCCAGCCGCGAACCGGCGCGGCGGACAGAGGCGACGAGGCAAGCAGGGAAAAAGCGAGGAGACTGGCGACGTTCATGAGCGACCGTTTCATAAATTTCAGGCGATGGCAGACACGCGTTGCACCGACAACCCACGGGCCGAAAGCGAGCCGGCCCGTGAGACTGAGCGGACTATTGAGCAGCCCTCCGAAGTTTGCAACCGGAATAATACCTACACGTATCATTGCGCTTTCCGCGGATGCCAGCCCGGCGCCGATCGCCCCCTCCGCCCCGAAAATCCCATTGCGTTTGATTGTCGTTCCGCAACACTCGGCCCCGATTTTATGAGCAAGAACAACGGTCACAAGATCTCGAAGAAGTTCGCCGCCTATCCGCGCCTGAATCCGTTCGGCGTCGGCAAAAACATTTCCGCCGCCGACCTCATCGACCAGTCGATGCTCGCCTACAACGGCGGCCGCCTGCGCGAGGCGGCGCGGTTGCTCGCGAAGAAGATGCTGCCGCAGGACGGCTACATCGGCATGTCGCTCACCGGCGCGCTCACTCCGGCGGGCCTCGGCAAGAGCTGCATCATCCCGCTCATGAAGGCCGGCTTCGTCGACTGGATCATCTCCACCGGCGCGAATCTCTATCACGATCTGCACTTCGGCCTCGACATGAAGCTGCACTCCGGCACGCCGTTCCTCGATGACACCGAACTGCACGAGGAAGGCGTCATCCGCATCTACGACGTGCTCTTCGACTACAACGTGCTGCTCGACACCGACGCCTTCGTGCGCGAAGTCATCCAGGGGCCGGAATTCCAGCGTCCGATGGGCACGGACGAATTCCACAACCTGCTCGGCAAGTATGTGCGCGCGCGCCAGAAGAAGCTCGGCATCAAGGACAGCTCCGTGCTCGCCACGGCCTACGAATGCGGCGTGCCGATCTACACCAGCAGCCCCGGCGACAGCTCCATCGGCATGAACGTCGCCGCGATGGCGCTGCGCGACTCGAAGCTGATGTTCGACGTGAACCGCGACGTGAACCAGACCGCCGGCATCGTCTATCACGCCAAGAGCACGGGCCATACAAGCAGCGTGTTCATCCTTGGCGGCGGTTCGCCGAAAAATTTCATGCTCCAGACCGAGCCGCAGATTCAGGAAGTCATGGGCATCAAGGAAAAGGGCCACGACTACTTCCTCCAATGCACCGACGCGCGTCCCGACACCGGCGGCCTGAGCGGCGCGACGCCCGCCGAAGCCGTGAGCTGGGGCAAGGTCGATCCGGACAAGCTGCCCGACTCCGTCGTGTGCTACACGGACAGCACCATCGCGCTGCCGCTGCTCACCGCCTATCTCATGGCCCGCGTGAAGCCGCGCAAGCTGAAGCGCCTTTACGATTCGCGCGACGCCATCTTGGGCAAAGTCCGCTCGAAGTATCTTTCAACGGGAACCGTGAGCAAGGTGCTGACGAGCCGCAAAATCGCCAAGCGCGCCAGCAGCGTGGGATTGAAGAAGTAAACGCTCCTTTGAACAAAAAAGCCCGACGCCAATGCGCCGGGTTTTCGTTTGCGGAAACGAGCCGGAACGCGGACCGCGACCGGTCCCCGGTCGCAGCGGGTGGGGGCGGAGAGAGTCGTGGCGGGATTCGAGGGGCTCCCTTCGTGGCGACGCGCTGCGAGCCGGGACGGCTCGCGGTCCGGCGCGGCGACGGTATTTGGACAACACGCCCTCTGCATTCGCCTCTTGTCGGCGGAAGTTCCTTTGTTACTCTGCGAACTCTCATGCGACGACGTATCATCGCCCTGACCGCGCTGCTTGCGACTTTCCGCGCCATCCACGGCGCCGAGCTGGCGTTTGATTTTCGCAACGAGCCCGTCGGTCAGACGCCGAAGGGTTTCGTCCCGAAGCTCGCCGGGAGCGGTTCGCCGGGCGAATGGAAGATCGTGGAGGACGATGTGCCCTCGCTGCTCGCCCCGCTTTCGCCGAACGCGCCGAAGCGCGGCGGCCGCGGCGTGCTGGCGCAGGTGTCGCAGGACGCCACGGACGAGCGGTTCCCGATGCTGGCCTACGAGGGCGAGACGTTCGGCGACTTCACGCTCTCGACGAAGTTCAAGCTCGTCTCCGGGAAGGCCGAGCAGATGGCGGGCATCGCGTTCCGCATCCAGGACGAGAACAACTATTACTACATCCGGGCCAGCGGGCTCGGGAACACGTTCTACTTTTTCAAGATCGTCAACGGCGTGCGGAGCGCGCCCATCGGAAACAAGATCGAGATCCCCAGGGGCGTCTGGCACGACCTGACCATCGAGTGCAAGGGCACGGGCATTCGCGCGTCGCTCAACGGCAGGCCGGCGATCCCCCCGCTCGACGACAAAAGTTTCACCAGCGGCAAGATCGGGTTCTGGACGAAGTCCGACTCGGTGTCGTACTTCAGCGACACGATCATCCAGTACAAGCCGCGCGAATCGCTGGCGCAGGTTCTGGTGAAGGACGCCTACAAGAAATATCCGCGCCTGCACGAATTGAAAATCTTCGCGCCCGTCCTCGGCGCGACCAACGACATCCGCATCGTGGCCAGCCTCGACGCGAAGGAAATCGGCCTCGTCGCGCCGGCGGAAGCCGCCGAGGTCATTGCCCGGCGCGGCTATTATTACAACCGCAACAGCGGCGAAATCGTGCTGACGCTGCCGTTGCACGACAACAACGGCGAAAAGGTTGCCGCCGTCCGCCTGGTGATGAAATCGTTCGTCGGCCAGACGGAGAACAACGCGCTGGCGCGCGCCATGCCCGTGGTGAAGGGCATGGAGATGCGGATCCAGACGTTGAAGGATTTGGTGCAGTAAGGCGGCGCCTTTCACCGGCGCCGCATCATTCGGAAGAAGTCGCAAGGAAGGCGCGACTGGCGGCCGGCTCCTCCGTGAGTGCGGATGGAGCGCCGGCTCCAGTGGACAATAAAATCGGGAGCGTTTGCGCGGCACGGGATGTTCGTCGCGCGACGCTGAAGTTCCGGCAGTCCATGAAACCCGTCGTGTATCGATGCTCGAACCCGGCCAGCCCCGGCCGGAGGGTCGTGCCTTGTCGTCAGCCCACCGGGCCGGCGGTCCTTGTTACTACGGAGCTTTTCTCTTTTCCCGCCCTGCCGATGTGTAGGCAGTAAATTGATCGTACTGATATGAAGAAAGCCGTATTCATCGAACGCGATGGAATCCTGAACGAGGTCCAGACCGGGCCCAAGAATCAGATCATCCCTTTGACCCTGGAGGAGTTCAAAGTGAAGAAGGAGGCCGACCCCGCGCTGCGCAAATTGAAGCAGGCCGGATTCGTCCTGATCGTCACCACCAACCAGCCCGGACTTTCGCGCGGCTACCTGAACCGCCGCGAGCTCGACCGCATGCACGACATCGTGCGGCGCTGCTTTCCAATCGACGACCTGATGGTCTGCCCGCACGACGAGGCCGATCATTGCCCGTGCCGGAAGCCGCGCCCGGGCCTGTTCATCGAGGCGGCGTTCAAGTGGCATCTCAACCTGGATCATTCCTTCGTCATCAGCGACAAATGGCAGGACGCCGAGGCCGCGCGCACCGCCGGCTGCACGTCGTTGCTCCTGAAGTCCCCGTGGGTGGGCAACGTTCATCACGATTTCGTGATGAAGGACATCGATTCCATCGCGGACAAAATCCTCTCGCTCAAGCACCAGGTCGAGTGCGTCTGATCTAGAACTTCATGCCGATGGACGACTTGATCTGCAGATCGTTCTGGCCGACGCCGCGCGCGGTGGATGTTTCGTAGGTGTCGATGACCGTGAGATTCAGTGACAGATTGCTCGCGAGCCAGTAGCGCAGGTTCGCCTCCAACCGCAGACGGTAGGAATGCAGATCTTCAAGGGAAGGAAAATACTCCACCTTTTCATCGAACGTGAACTGCGTGCCGATGTTCCAGCGGAGATCCTGCGCCAGACGTTGATTGTAGGTTTTCTTCTCCCGGCCGCCTTCAAAGTCCTGCACCTGGTAATGGAACCCGGCCTCCACGCGCAGCACGAAGTTGGTGCGTTTGTACAAATGATAACCCAGCCCGGGGCCGACTTCGTAGCGCCAGTCCACGAGGCGAATCTCGTCGTAGCCCGCGCCGGCGAGGTTGTAGATGTAGCTGCGCGGCGTCAAATCCCAGTCCGTCTTCATCCAGCCGTCCATCCGGTTCGCCGTCAGCTCGCCGTCCGTCCAGCCGTAGGTGAAAAGGTAATCGATGTTGTTCCGCAGCGGCGCCCTGGCGTAAGTCAGCTTCGCGCGGCCCGTGTAGAGCTGCCGATCCTTTTCCGAATACAGCAGGTCCAGGCCGGCAAACACCTCGGCCGTCCAATGCTTCGGCCCGCGCGGCCTCGGGAGCGGAGCCACCAGCTCCGTCCGGCGGCGTTGAAACTCGTCGGCTGAAAGCGCCCCCGTGGCAAAGAGCGTCTGCAGATCCTCCAGCTTGCGCTGAAGCGCCGGCGGCAGGGCGGGAGCGTTCGTCGCGGGCGGCGGGGCCGGCGGCGCCTTCACCACGGCCACATTCGTGATGCCCTCGCGGCGGGCGATGGTGGAGAGGGGAATGGTGAAGCGCCCGAGGATGGAGTTCGTGAGCGTGATCCGGGAGGATTCTTCCGTGACCAGATCGCCGGAAAGACGATCCCCGTTCTTCAGGTGAAGGATGACCGGCGACGCCGCATTCAGCGGGGCAACGGCGGATGCGCCCAGGGCGAACAGCCACAGCGAAAACAGGCAGGCATACGATGGCAGTCTATTTCTTTTTCTTTTTGCCATCGGGCTTGGAAGTGTCCGCCGCCGGGCTGTTGGTGGACGGCGTCTCCGTCGGAGCCGGCGCGACCGCGGCGAGCGGGGCTGGAATGTCATTTGGCGTCACGCGCCGCGTGCCGCCGCCAACGAAGATGCGGCCCTCCTCGGTCTGCCGCAACGCCGGCCGCGTGCCCGCGTAATCATAGGCCTGCCGGATCGCCACCCCGCCGTCCGGTCGGATCACAAAAAAGAGAAACGATCGCGCGCCCGTCTGGAACAGGACATTCAACTCGCTGTTGCGATCCACCTGCGCCTCCGGACGGCTGAAGGAAACCAGCGGCCCGAGCGGCGCGACGCGGAAGACCTTGTTGTCCTCCAGATCGGCCAGCCGGAGATACAGCATGAGCCGGTTCTGGTAATTCGCCTGCTGCAAAATGTAACGTCGCGTTTCGGGCGCCCCGGAAACGGCGGGCACGCCAAACTCCTGCTCCCACACCTTCGTGCCGCGCACCACTTCGATGCGTTGCGGTTTACCGGAAGTTTCCGTTCCCCATTCCTTGACGCGCACCGTGGCCGTCACGTTGTAGCGGCCCGGCTGGGAAAGATCGAAGCATGGCGCGAGGTCAACCGTGCGCGTGGCCACATGCGCGGATTCCAGTATGAACTCGCCCTTCACCGGCACCTCGGCGAGCCGCGTCACCGATCCGGAATCCACGCCATCCACCGTGAAGCCAAGCCAGTCGTTGTCCATCCCCAGCCGCAGCGTCTGGCCCGAACGGTTCGTCACGCGCACCTTGACCGGCACGGACTCGTCGCGAAGAAACTGCTCCTGATCAACGACCACCTCGACGGCGAGCTGTGCCACCGCCGGGACAGCCGTCGTCACGATCAACAAGACCGTTAATGGAAGAATTCTCATCGAAGCAGTTTAGGCTTGGACCCTGTTGAGGCAAGCCGCAAAACCCGCGGCGGGAGGCTGAACAACACGTCCGCCCGCTCCGCGCGCTGAAATCGACGCGGACCTCGCGGGCGCTATTCAACGCCGCCAGCCCGCGCCGCCCGCGAGCAACGCGGCCACGCGCGCCGTCACCTCGCGCGGGCGAATCGCATGAAGGCATTCCAGCGGCGTGGAATTGCGGCAGGTGTCCTTCATGCACGGCACGCACGGCAGCGGGTGTTGCAGGGTGCGCTCCATTTGGCCGTAGGGTCCGGTGCGACGCGGATCCGTCGGGCCGAAAATTCCAACGACCGGCTTTCCCAGCGCCGCCGCGACGTGCATGGGGCCGGTGTCATTCGTCACCATCATTTCGCAGAGGCGCGTCCATTCGATCATCTCCGGGAGAGACGTCTGGCCGGTGAGATCCAGGCAACGCCCGGGCACGGCGCGCGAGATGATTTCACCGAGATCGTGATCCGCGGCGCCGCCAAAGATCGCGAAGCGAACATCGGGAAACGACGCGGCAATCTCCTTCGCAACCGCCGCGAAACTTTCCGCCGGCCAGCGTTTGTTCAACCAGCGCGCGCCCGGCTGCAAGGCAACCCACCGCGCATTTTCCGGATGCCATTTGTCGCGCACCGCCCTGGAGGCGGCGGGGCGTTCCGGCAGCCACTCGAAATCGCGGCGAAACGGAACATCCAGCACGGGCAACACGTCGAGATACCAATCAACCGCGTGCGTGGCAGGGCTGCGGCGCGGCACGGCCACGTCGTAAAAGCCCCGCGCGCCTTCGCGTGGATCATCGAGCCCGACGGTGAATCCTCCGCCCGCCGCCCACGCCACCGCGCCGCTGCGGAGGAGGCTTTGCAGATCGATCACCCAGTCGAAGCGATGCGCGCGGATCTGGCGGACGCTGCTCCAGACTTCGTTCCAATGCCACGGGGAAGACCAGCGCTTGCGATGGAAGGGAATGATGCCGGCCAGATCCGGGTCGCCCTCGAGCAGCGGAACGAGCCCTTGATCCAGCCACCAGTAAATCTCGCTCCCGGGATGCCGGAGCTTGATGAGGCGCAGCACGGGCAGAGCCTGCACCACGTCGCCAAGCGAGCTGGGTTTGAGGATGAAGACTTTCACCGTGAAAGGTCAGCCGCCACGGGTGACGCGTTCACGAAACACGCTTCACTCACTTGCCGAGCGCGAGACGATCCGCCAGCCGCTGCGGGAGCCCGGCTTCCATGATCTTCTTCTGCGCCTTGGCGATGTCGTAGTCGAGGCGGCGCAGCTCGATGGTGCCTTCGTTCAGGTCGTAGACGACATAGCCGGCCTTGGGGTTGCCATCACGGGGCTGGCCCACGGCGCCGACGTTCACGAAATATTTCTTGCCCGGCTCGGTCTTGAACTTCGAGTAGGTGCCGCCGCGCACCACGCTGTCGCGCACGAACGCCACCGGCACATGCGTGTGGCCGAAGAAGCAGATGGCCGTGTTCTGGTAGGTGAAGCTGGCCGCCGCCGCGAGCTTGTCAAAGACGTAACCCCAGCGCTGCGGGCCATCCAGGGTCGCGTGAACCATCGAAAAGCTGGCGACGAGCCGGACGTATTTGAGTTCACGGAGCCACTGGCGGTCTTCCGTGCTGAGCTGTTTGCGGGTCCAGTTGACGGCTTCGGCGGCGTGCGGGTTGAAGCCTTCCAGATCCTCTTCACTGGAGCAGTACTCGTCATGGTTTCCCTTCACCACCGGCATGCCCATCGAGCGGACGATGTCCAGGCACTCCTTCGGGTTCGCGTTGTAGCCGACGACGTCTCCGACGCAGCAGTAATGGGTGCATTTTTGCTCCTTGGAGTCCGCCAGCACCACCTCAAGAGCCTCAAGGTTGGCATGTATGTCAGCGATTACCGCGTATCTCATGTCTTGCTACTTTACCGAACTATTTCAAATCCGCGAAATTCATTTTTGGCTTCCGTCCATGCCGTTTCCTCATGCCGGACGAAGCGCCCCACTTCCGAATCCTGTATCGCCTTCCGAAACTCTTCCAGCTCGCTTCGCTCGCCCTCGACGCACAACTCGACGCGGCCATCAGACAGATTCCGCACCGTGCCGGTGACATCAAAACCGCACGCCACCGTTTTGGTCGTGTAGCGAAACCCGACTCCCTGCACGCGCCCGATGTAGAGGATATGAAGGCGTTGGCGGCTCATTGACACCCGCCACACCGACATTCCCGACCACTGGAAGTCTCGCGAGGACAGCGTTTCATCGGCGTAATCGTCGGTTGATAAAGCCACAATCAAGTCCGGCCACGCAACGATTTTGTTCGCGCGCCGTGACGCGGGGCGCCACTTGAGAGCGTGTTGCCCCAACACGCGGACCGCGACCGGTCCCCGGTCGCAGCGGGTGAAGCGCATAAGCACCGTGGAAGTTTGCCAGCATCGTGGTCCGGGCGACGCGCTGCGAGCCGGGACGGCTCGCGCTCCGCCCACTGGCAAACGTCGGCAGTGTCCAGATACGGTCGTGGCAGGTTCCCACCGAAAACACCCTCTGGACGGCTGCGTTCCTTCCGACAAGATTCCAGCCAGGCGCGCGCGACATCAGAATCGCGTTCCCTGGAAATGATGGTTTGCCTGTCATGAAGATGATTCGAAGCCTTGCCCTGCTCGGGGTTGCCGCCCTGTGTGCCGGCGATCCGGTCAACAGTTCTGCCGCTGAACCGGACGTCCGACGCGACGCCGCCGTCGAGGCCGTCCAGCGCGTCATGCCCGCCGTCGTCAACATCGCGACCGAGGAGGTCGTGCCCATCCGCGATCCGATGGAGAATCTCTTCCGCGATTTCTTCGACCCCTATTACCGCCGCCGCCAGCCGAACACCCAGTTCAGCCTCGGCTCCGGCGTCATCATCGACGAGGAAGGCTACGTGCTCACGAACTTCCACGTCGTGGGCCGCGCACGTCGTGTCTGGGTAAAGCTGCCGGACGGACGCGAGTTCGAGGCGGACAAAGTTGCCGTCAGCAGCGGTGCGGACGTGGCGTTGATCAAGATTCGCGCGAAGGCGGGCGAGAAGTTTTCCGCCATCCGTTTCGCGGGCGACGACGATCTGCTGCTCGGCGAAACCGTGCTTGCGCTCGGCAATCCGTTCGGGCTCGGCGGCTCCGTCAGCAAAGGCATTCTCAGCTCCAAGACGCGTCGTCCGCCGACCGAAGGCGAACCGCTCGACGTGCCCGACTGGCTCCAGACCGATGCGGCCATCAATCCCGGCAACAGCGGCGGGCCGCTTGTGAATCTGCGCGGCGACCTCATTGGCATCAACGTCGCGGTGCTCAACCAGGGCCAGGGCATTGGCTTCGCGATTCCCGTGAAACGCGTCACCGAAAAGCTTGCGGAGATCTATTCGCCCGAAAGCCTCGACGGCATGTGGTTCGGCGCCCGCGTGCGCCCCGGCAGCGCGCCGTTGCAGATCATCTCCGTCCAGCTGGAAAGCCCGGCGGACAAGGCGGGATTGAAGCCTGGAGATGTCATCCTCCAGCTCAATGGACGCTCACCGCGCAGCTTCATCGAATTCACCGGCGCGTTACGCGCGGCGAAGGATCAACGCGATCTCGCCCTCGCGATTCAGCGCGGGAAGGACAACCGGAAAGCCAGCGTGCGCCTGGTTCCCGAGAAGAGTTTCTTCAACAGCGACCTCGTGCGGAAAAAGATCGGCGCCAGCGTGCAGGCTCTCACGCCGGAGCTCGCGCAAAGCATGGGATTCTTCCGCACGGAAGGATTGCTCATCGCCGGCGTGGATAAGGGCAGCCCCGCCGGCAACGCCGAGGTGCAGCACGGCATGGTGATCACCAGCATCGACGGCGAGGCGACGGATGATGTGGTGCTGGCGGCCAAGAAGCTGCACGGAAAGACGAAGGGCGAGAAAGTGCGGCTGGAGCTGATTGTTCCCAGCCGGCGCGGGAACTACATCCGCCTCTCGCAGGCGGCGGTGGATCTGACGGTGCGGTGATTGGGCAACAAGGTTCTGCCATCTCCACGAATCCAGCACCCAAGCGATTCCCGCAGATTCAGGACAGCCGCAGATGAAGAGAGCATGGAAATCCGTGGCTGTCCTGAATCTGCGGGAAAACCTCCAGGTGAATCCGAATCAACCCGCGGTTCCGCTGGAGCCGGCGCGCGCGTGCGCATCCTGTCGCGCCGGCAGCCAGCGGAGTGTGAACGGCGGCGAACGCCCGAAAGGAACACGTCGGGCGGTCGCGGTCCGTTCAAGCCGTGTGGCGGCGGCCCTTGCCGACCGAGATACCGCGGCCGCTGGGTTGAGACTTCGCGGAAAACGGGCCGCCGCGACGAGAGGGACTGACACTGGCCACGCGCACCGGCATGAAGGGCATCACGACCGGGCGGAGGAGCATTCTGAGTTGCATAGATTTTGTTTGGTTGGGTGTTGAATTATTGAGGAAAGACAAACCGGAACACGGACTGGGTGGTGGAGAGGAATGCGGACTGGAGTTGCATCAAGACAGAGCGGTTGTTCATCTGTGATGCACTGCCATCGGCCAATGCGAAGTTTCCTGCGTTGTTGTGAAGGTCACTCGTCCAATTCAAGACGGTGTTGGTTTCCACAGTCACGACGCCACTCAGTAGCTTGTTCGAGACCGCGATGTTTCGGTCGCCAGAAAGAATCGTCTGCGGCCTCGTCTCATCGGCACTCAATCCAATGAAATAACTGACGTGGCTGTTGTTCAGAGCGGCGAAGTCGGCAACCCGGGTTCGCTTCGGATCGTTCGGACATGCCAAAACCTTGGGATTGCTGAGTTCATTGGAAATCGCCTGAAAGTGCCGCCACGCTTCTCCAGTCACCGCGAAGTCCTTTGTCCCACCACGACCCACCGGGACATCCCAAGGAAACTTCTCGCCGTGGTCGTTCGACCACATGCGGAATGCCAGGCCGATTTGCTTGAGGTGGTTCACACATGAAATACGGGAGGACTTGACGTTGCTACCGCGACCAGCAGGGAGAATAAGAAAAACCAAGAGAGCAAGAACCGCCGCGCAAACAAGTCCCTCCACCACGGTGAATCCTCCGATTCTTGCTTGGGCATGGTTTGGTTTCATGCGTGTCGTATGGCTGTATCTTCTCCTTAGCAGGGCCGATGCCGGGTTGAGTATCCGGCCTTTTCCGGGCTTTTGACCGGAGCCACCCGGACGCAATGAGCGATTCTCACGCACCCGTGGTGGAGTTCACGCAGTTGAGGGGTCTGGAGAGCCGATCTCCGAACCGGCTCATCGTTTCTTCGTGGTCGTCGCGGAGTGCGCCCGTCCTCGGGCGCAGAAACGCCGGAACGCAGTTGAGGGGCTGGAGAAACCAAGCCTCTCGGCCATCGAACCTCTTTGCGGCCGAGGACGGCCGCACTCCGTTTCACGGGTTTGGCCTTTGGGCAATACGCCCTCCCGATGCGCCCCTCTGAAACGCGCCGAATCGGAGTTCGGTGCTCAGGTCAGTCGCCGACTGCCACCCGAGGCTTGAACTTCCCCGGCCCGCACCCAATTCTCGCGCCCATGCAATTCGGCATCTGCAACGAGATCTTCAAAGACTGGAAGATCGAGGACGCCATGAGCTTCGCCCGCAAGGCCGGCTACGACGCCATCGAGATCGCCCCCTTCACCATCGCGAGTTACGTCACGGACATCCCCGCCGCCCGCCGCACGGAGATTCGGGACGCGGCGGCGCGCGCCGGGATTGCCATCTCCGGCATCCACTGGGTGCTCGTGCAGGCCGAGGGCATGTATCTGAACCACCCGGACACCGCCGTCCGCACCCGGACCGCAAAGTATTTCTGTGACCTCGTCGATTTCTGCGCCGATCTCGGCGGAAAGATCATCGTGGTCGGCTCGCCGAAGCAGCGGAATATCATGGACGGCGTCCCGCCGCAGCAGGCGTGGGACTGGGCTTCGGCCACGTTTCGCGATTCCGTGAAGCGCGCCGAGGATCGCGGCATCACGATTTGCTTCGAGCCGCTGGCGCCCGTGGAGACGAATTTCATCAACACCGCCGCGGACGGCATTCGCTTCGTGCGCGAGCACAACTCGCCGAACTTCAAAATCATTCTCGACGTGAAGGCGATGAGCTCCGAGTCGAAGCCCATCCCGCAAATCATCCGCGAGAGCTGGCCGCACTTCGGTTACTTCCACGCGAACGATGTGAACCTCAAGGGCCCGGGCTTCGGCGATGTGGATTTCAAGCCCATCGCCGCCGCGCTGAAAGAGGTCGGCTACGACGGCGTGGTGTCCGTCGAGGTCTTCAAGTTTGAGGAAGGCGCGGAAGCCATCGCCACCAGGAGCATCGACTACCTGAAACGCGCGTTCGCCTGACGGCGGGCGGCGAAGCAAGGCGATGTTCTGCCGCATCGTTCCGGCTCAGAACTTCAGCACATGAAACGTGGAATCGAACCACAGCCCGTTGAATTCGAACTGCATGGTCGGGGGATCGAACGAACCGGCGAACCAGGAGAATTGATTGCGCGGTTCTGTCAATGAGCACAGCTCGTCGAACACCGTGTGATCCAGCCCGATCAAGCCATAGCGGTTCCGGCGCAGCTCCTCCTTTTCCATGCTGCGATACAGGTTTTCCGCCTCGGCAAGGGATCGCTTCACCACCCAGATTTCCGAGTCGGGAATCTTCACCGCCAGCTTGTGGAGCTTGCTCACGCTGCACTCGCCGCATTCCACCCACAGCGCCGGGCGAAGGGAATAGTCGAGTTGAATCACGTCCGGCTCGAAGGGAATGTTGTCGTCGGTCAGGCGCGGCTCGATCTGCAAGCGTTCCCGGTAGAAGAGAACGTAGGCGAGGAATTTCAGCATGACATGCTTGACGCCCTCGTTCTCTTTCTGCCCGACAATGATCTTGGCCGGGAACGCCCGGCGGCGCTCCTCGCTCTTCAGATCAAAGCTGTACTTTCCCGACATGCCGGGGAAGTTTTAGCAACGCGGAGATTTTTCCTCAAACGCCGATTACCGGTCGTCGGGTGATTGGGCGCAACTTGAGGGCCTGTTGCCCACAGCCCGGACCGCGACCGGTCCCCGGTCGCAGCGGGTGGAGCGCCCCAGCATCGTGGAAGTCTGCACGAATCGTCGCCCGGGCGACACGCTGCGAGCCGGGGCGGCTCGCGGTCCGACGTGGTGACGGCATTTGGGCCACAGGCCCTCAAGTTGCACCCGGGTGATCGCGTCAGGGGTCGACGTACACGGGAGTGCCGACGCTGACCAGCTTGAGAAGGTGCTCCGCGTTCCAGTTGGCGAGCCGGAAGCAGCCGTGCGATTCGGTGCGCCCCACATCCTCGGGCTTGGGAGTTCCATGGATCCCGTAGCCGGGCTTGTCGAGGCTGAGCCAGACCGTGCCGACGGGGTTGTTGGGTCCGGGCTGAAGAATCAGTTTTCGCCCGAGCTGCCGCGCCTCGGCGGATTCGGGAAAAACCGCCGGGTCAAACGTGTAGTTCGGGCCGGGCGCCACGGCGGCGATGTGCAGCTCCTCGCCCAGCGGGCGCTTGTCAACGCGCGCGGCGATGCTGCAGGGGAAATGAGCGATCAAGTTCGTGTCGCTGTCGAAAACGTGGAGCTTCCGTTCGCCGAGATGAATGCGCAGGAACGCGGCCTTGCGATCCGGGGCGATGGTGCCGGTGTTGACGACTTTCAACGTGGATCCCGCGGTGACCTTCGCCCAGTCCACGCCGGGATTCAGCCAGCGCACCAGCTTCGGGTTCGAGTGCGTCTTCTCGGAAACCAGCTCCAGAATGTTTTCGTAGGCCAGCGCGGATTGCTGGGACTTCGCGAGCCAGGTTTGCCCGAGCGGCTGGAGGTTCGCGAAGTCTTCCGGCGGGATCGCGTAGTCGACCAGGAGATCGTCCGTGAACGCGAGGGCGGTGAGGGTCGCCTCGCTCAACGAGCCGGTCGGCGGAAGGTTTTGTTGCTGCTGGAAGGCTCGCAGTGCCGCGCGGGTTTGCGACCCCATCACCCCGTCAAACGATCCGGAAGAAAATCCGCGCCGCTCCAGCGCGAGTTGCACGCGCAGGAGGTCGGGATCGAACGGGCCCTTGGTGGCATTGGTGTTTGCGACGGCCGTTGCGCGCGCCGGCGTGTTGGAACGGACAATGGCGTTCGTCGTCGGTACTGTGCGGGACGCGTTGGTCTGCGACAAGGCGCGCTCGGGCGGCGCTGTCGTTTTCGGCGGGACCGGGACCGGGACGAGAACCATCGGCTCGGCGGGCCGTCCGTCGCGTTCGAGCACCGGGACGATGAATGTTCCGTTGCTTTCAACAAGGCGCCCGGGGGATCGAACGACCCTCGCGTTGCTCGTCGTCGCCGGCTCGCTGCTCTGCCACCACACCCAGCCGACCGCGACCGCGGCGATGACCACGAGGCCGCGCAGAAGGATTGCTCCCGCGCGCCGGTTCGCAGAACGCTTCGAGTGGATGGTGGCCAGCCGCACAGTAGATTCCTTCGGTCAAACCGTCCCGGTCGTAAAGCTTGAACCGCAGGAATTGTGGGGCTGCACGGTCGGCGGAGGGTGGAGTCGTTCGCCCGTTTACCGTTTGGCGGCGGGCATCGGGGCACGCAGCAGCCGCAGGAGATCTTTTTCCGCCGTGAAGGCGATGACATTGCCGGCCGGCGAAAACGCAATGCACCCCTCCGCGGTGGGCACGCTGAGGGAGAAGACCTCGCGCCGCGTCGGCAGGTGCCACAAGTTCACCGACTGGCCGGTGCCCACGGAAGCGAGCAAACGACCATCCGGCGAAAAGGCCACCCCCGACGCTTCCTCGAAGTAGCGGACCAACTCGCCTTTCAGCTGCCCGCTTGCGGTGTCCCAAAGCCGAATCACGCGGTCCACCCCCGCGCTGGCCAGGGTTTTCCCGTCCGGGGCGAAGGCGAGTCCTTTGACCTCCTCCGTGTGCCGGCTCAATTCCCGGGTCCGCTCGGAGGGCAGGTGGCGAAGCCAGATCGTGTAAGGAGCGGTCACCGTGAATGCGAGGTAATCCCCCTGCGGGCTCAAACTCATCTCGAGCACGGCGGACGGCGCGGGCTGCGGGATCGTCGCGACCAGCCCGCCGTTTGTCGCATTCCACACGAGGATGTCGCGTTCGAAACCGATCGCCATCACGGCCCCATTGCTGGAGATCGCAAACGCCTTGGGCTCCGCCTTCGCGGGAAAGCCGCGGAGACTTTCGCCCGCCTCCACCTGTTTCGAGGCGTTTCGCCAATGCTCGATCCTTCCGGTGCCTTCGTCGATCA
>JBDHQG010000166.1:0-7954 GCA_039806925.1 Limisphaerales bacterium | reverse complement strand
GCACGCTCACGGTGGTCCGTCCGGTGAACACCGGTTTCGCCGGCGGAAATGCCGCCGCGCCGCGTTCGACGCCGAACGCTCCCGGCGTGCGTCCTCCTTCGGGCGGGCGTTCAGGCACCGGAACTCTCGGGCTGACACCGCGCGAAACCACGCCGGCCGCTCCATCGCTTCCGGCGGCACCGCGCGGCCCGCGCCCGGCGCCCACCGTGACTCGCAGCGCCTCGCGATCCCTTTCGGATGCCGCGCCGATCACCTCGACTCCTTCCACGCCCGCGTCGGTCACGACACCTTCGACCGGCGGTGGTCGCACCATTCCGGCGGCGCCAACCTCTCCGAATGCCGAAGCCCCGCGCGGCGGACGCAATGCGGCCCGTCCGAACACCAGCCAGACCGAGGCGCGTGTGGCTCCTGAAGTGCGCGCGGCGACTCCCGCGCCCGCCGCTCCGGTCGTGCGTGTGCCGCCATCCACCCCGGCTCCACGCGCGGAAACCTCGACGCGCGTTTACGTGCAGCCGCAGCCCTCGCGTTCCGAGGCGCCGCGCGTTAGTTCGCCGAACCCCACGTTCAACAGCGGCCCGCGAACCCCGTCATATTCGGCACCCGCTCCTGCGCCCGCTCCGCGCATTGAAACCCCGCGCGCGCCGAGTCCCGCGCCCTCCGTCCAACGTCCCGCTCCGGCACCGTCCAGTCCGCGCCCGGCCCCGTCGCCGGCGCCTTCCCGTTCGGGTGGCGATGGCGGTTCGCGCTCCGGCCGTTCCTCGGGCGACGACAACGGGCGTCGCAACTCGCGCTGAACGCGGATTCCTTGCTTAACGGCCCGCCGCCGTTACCATGCCGGCACTCGCAACCGGCATGGGCATCACTCCACAGCAATTCGAGCAACTGCGCGGCCGCCTGAGCGGCACACGCCGGAGCCCGACACGCGCCCCGGATGATGTGCTTGTCTCCAAGGCCGCCGCGCACCAGACGATTCTCGGCATTGACCCTTCGCTCCGCGGCACCGGTTACGGAATCATCCGTCTCGCCCGGCCGCATCCGGAAGTGCTGGCGCAGGGCACCATCAAATCGCCGCCGGCCTGGGAACGCTCGCGCTGCCTGCTCAACATCGCACAGGCGCTGCGGGACGTTTTGCGGCGGCACCAGCCCGACGTGTGCGTCGTGGAAGGATTGTTCTTCGCGCAGAATCTCCAGACCGCGCTCATCATGGGCGAGGCGCGCGGCGCGAGCCTGGTGATCGCCGCCGAGGCCGGCATGGAGATTTTCGAGATCGCGCCGCGCAAGGTGAAGCAGGCCGTCGTCGGCTACGGCGCCGCGCAAAAGAGCGCGGTCGCAAAAATGGTCCAACGCATGTTGCACCTCGCGGAACCTCCCGCGCCGGACGCGGCGGACGCGCTCGCGCTCGCTCTGACCTACGCTCAGGAAACAGGACGTTTCAGCCTCACCCCGCTCAAAAGAATATAGATATGACCACCATCATCATCGCTGTGATTTTTCTCGTCGTCGGCGCGGCCGTGGCGGCGGCGCTCTTCGAGATGAACCGTGGCAAATCCGGCAAATGCGATCACTCGGGCGGCTGCGGCTGCGGACACGGCGGCGGCGACGGCGGCGATTCCGGCCACGGACATCATGGCGACTCGCACGGTGGTGATGGCGGAGACGGAGGGAGTGGTGGCGATGGCGGCGGCGACTGACCGTCCGCTCACGGCGCCGCACCACTCCTCGAAACACCGCCTTCAACGAAGGGCGGCCGCGTGATCGCTCTCTATGGCATCCCGGGGAAGAGCTGCTCGTTGCAAGGCACGAGCAACTTCACAAATCCGGCTTGGACATTGTTTGGGCAGGGCTGTTGACGAATCAGTCCGTCGTTTCGGAATCAGCCAGATCAACGGAACATTGTTCTTCCGAGCGACTGCATTTTGACTCACAAGACCTGCGTGGAAACCGGTTAATCCGGAATGATGCAGCAAGTTGGACAGGCATCCTGCCTGTCCACGGACTGCAAGGCAGTAAGCAATGGAAAAGGATGGTTTGTCTGGCCAAACCGTTTGGTGTCCGCGTTGGTAAAAACTCCTGGACAGGCTGGAAGTCCATCCTGAAAGCGGTTTCACAATTCGTGCGCCGAGGTGACGAGCCGGACAAGCCGGAAATTTCCTTTGTTTCCGCCTCCTCACGCCGGCGGCTGCGTTCAGAACGGCATGTTGAAACCAGTTCTACGTACTGGTCCAGTTCAGTGCGCGTGGTTGCCCTTCGGGAAGTTGAAGGCGATTTTCTCGAACTTTTTCCCGCGGATGGTGATTTCATCCAGCACTCCGTCGAACTTCGTCGCAGTCCTCAACCATTCCGCCCTGGCCTCGAAGAACGAGGTGTCGCCGACCGTTTCGCCGCTGGCGGTGCTGGCGACGGCTTGAAAGGCCAGTGCCTTCGGCGGGCCATCCATGGAGGCCACGATGTTCAAGGTGGCATTCGTCACGCGGATGTAATTTTCGAGGTGTCCGTCCAGCACGTAGGCCTGCAGGGTGGCGTTGGTCGCGTCGAGAACGAATTCGAGGTGGAACTCCTCCTTGCCGAGGGCGACCGCCGTGCCGCCGTGCGGCGGGGTGTGATGGTGGCCGTGGCCCGCGTGATCGTGGTCGTGATTGTGCGAGTCCTTGCACGCGGTGAGCCCGGAAATGATGGCGGCCGTTGCGACGAGGGGGAACAGATGTTTGGTGTGCATTTTCAGATGGGCTCTAAGTTGTCAGTTCGGCTCATTCAAGGTGGCTTCACGGTTGACCCAGGGAATCGTTACGGGCTGAAGCGGGATGTTGCATCCTGATCCTTCAACCGCTTCGCCCGCCTCGTCCAGGCCCGGCTCAAGGCTAGTGAAATGTCCGCACGACGTTCAATGCTGGAAACGATTCGCGGATGCCGAGGTCGTCCTCCGCGGGTGACGCGCGCGATTTCATGCGCGTCGGCGGGGGGCACGCATGATTTGCTTCGGGCTCCGGGCCTGCTATTTGTTCGGGCGTATGAAGAACAAACACATCCTCAAGGAACTCTGTCTCTCGTATGCCATGGAACTGGAGACGGTGCAGAACTACATTGCGGCGTCCGTGAATCTTGACGGCGTCCGGTCGGACGTGATCAAGAAGGCGCTCGCCGCCGACGTGCCCACCGAGTTGCAGCACGCGCAACAGCTCGCCGCGCGCATCAAGACCATCGGCGGGGCCGTCCCCGGCTCGTTCGATCTCCCGCGCAACCAAAA
This sequence comes from Limisphaerales bacterium, assembly GCA_039806925.1. Classification (GTDB taxonomy): domain Bacteria; phylum Verrucomicrobiota; class Verrucomicrobiia; order Limisphaerales; family JADJPG01; genus JADJPG01. Next base: position 4,710 of record JBDHQG010000166.1, on the reverse strand, counting down.
GTTCCTTCAGCCGAAGAAGGACACGACGGACGTGGTGGCGGTCATCAAGGGCGTGATCAAGGCCGAGGAAGCGGCCATCGCGCAGTACAACAAGATCATCAAGCTTTGCGACGGCGTGGATTATGTCACGCAGGACATGGTGATTGGCATCCTCGGCGGCGAGGAGGATCATCGCCGCGAGTTCGTCGGCTTCCTGAAGGAATACGAGAAGGATTGATTCCGCAGCCTTCTTCCCCGGCCCATGACCCCAAAGCTGCGCACCACGCTTCACCTCCTGGCGATCCTGGCCGCCCTCGCGGTGATCGTGTGGACGGAAACGTACACCTGGCAGCGGGTCAACGCGCTGCGGCGCAGCGCGGAATACGTCCCCACCCACGACGACATCGCGGAGCTTCACCGGATGCTGACGTGGTCCTCCGTCATCCTGCTGGTGATGGGCGGCGCCCTGACGGTGTTCATTTACCGCGGCTTGATCGCCCCGCTTCAGGAGAACCTGCGCCGGAGCCAGTTCATCATCGAGCGGCAGGAAAAGCTTTCGTCCCTCGGCGTGCTCGCCGCCGGCATCGCGCACGAGATCCGGAACCCGCTCACCTCCATCCGCGTCCGGCTCTTCACCCAGCAGGCGCTGTTGAAAAAGGGCTCGGAGGAATATGAGGACAACGTGTTCCTCGCCGGGGAGATTAAGCGTCTCGAACAAATCGTGAAGGATGTGCTCGATTTCGCCCGCCCGGCCGAGCCGCATTTCGTCGTGCTCCGCGCCACGCAGCTCATGCGCGAGCTGGTCCCGCTGCTGGCGCCCGAGCTGACGAAGTCGAACATCGCCCTCAAGGAGGATTATCTCGCGGATCCGCACATCCGGGCCGACGCCACGCAGCTCAAGCAGGTGCTGATCAACCTCGTGAAAAACGCCTCTGATGCCGTGGGGCGCGATGGAACCGTCACCTTGCGGACCCGGACTGAAACGGGACGGCGCGGGCCGCGCTCCGCCGCCAGCGCGATTCTCGAAGTGTCCGACACCGGACACGGCGTTCCCGCGGAGGTGCAGAGGCGGCTCTTTGATCCCTTCTTCACCACCAAGGCCGGCGGCACCGGCCTCGGCCTCAGCATCGCGGCGCGCATCCTGGAGAAGCACGGGGGCACGCTCGAGTTCAGCACGGAGTTGAATCGCGGCACCACTTTCCGCATGGTCCTGCCCATCGAACACACGCATGAGCTCGCCCCACATCCTGGTCATTGAGGACGACACGCGCTCCGCGCAATCCCTCGAAAAGCTCCTGCGCTCGCAGGGCTTTCATGTGACGCTGTGCCACCGCGGCGACGAGGGGCTCGAACGCGCCCGGAGCGGCGGGTTCAGCCTCGTCATCACCGACCTCCGGCTCCCCGGCCTCGGCGGCCTCGACCTCATCCGCCAGATTCATGCCGGGCAGCCGCGCCTGCCGATGGTGCTCATGACCGCGTTTGGCACGACGGAGACGGCGATCGAGGCGACGAAGCTCGGCGCGTTCGAGTACATCCTGAAACCGTTCGATGTCGCCGAGATGCTCGAAGTCGTCAGGCGCGCGATCGCCAGCGCGCGGCTGATGAGCGAGCGCGTCGAGCTGGGCGCGACCTCGGACAAGCCCACCGCGCAGGCCATCATCGGCAACAGCCGCGCGATGCAATCCGTCTACAAGGAGATCGGGCGCGTCGCGGGCACGTCGGTCACCGTCCTCATCCGCGGCGAAACTGGAACGGGCAAGGAGCTTGTCGCGCGCGCCCTCTACCAGCACAGCGATCGTGCGGGCAAACCGTTCATCGCCGTGAACTGCGCGGCGATCCCCGAGACGTTGCTCGAGAGCGAGCTGTTCGGCCATGAACGCGGCGCGTTCACGGGCGCGGACCAGCGGCGCATCGGGCGCTTCGAGCAGGCCCAGGGCGGCACGCTCTTTCTCGACGAGATAGGCGACATGACGCCCTTCACGCAGGCGAAGCTGCTGCGCGTGCTCCAGGACAAGGCCATCCAGCGCGTCGGCGGCAAGGAAAGCATCCCGGTGGACGCGCGCATCATCGCCGCCACGCATCGCGACCTGGAGCAGGCCATCGTCGAGAAACAGTTTCGCGAGGATCTCTACTACCGGCTCGGCTCGGTGGTCATCAAGCTGCCGCCCTTGCGCGAACGCACCGAGGACATCCCGGCGCTCGCGGAATATTTCCTGCGCCGCTTCCGCGAGGAATTGAAGCTCGCCGACGCCTCGCTTCAACCGGACGCGCTGGCGTGGCTGCGGGACCAGCGCTGGCCCGGCAACGTGCGGCAGCTCGAGAACGTGGTTCGCCAGGGCTTGCTCGCGTCGCGCGGATTTCCCATCAGCCGCGACGTGCTGGAGGAGGTCCTCGCCAAGGGCGGCGACACGACGCTGCTCGGCAGGCCGGCGGGTGCGGGTTCAATCGAGGCGTTGATGGACGATCTGCTGGCGGAGGCCAGGAGCGGGGTGGAGATCGATGTCCATGCGCGCGTCTTCGAGGCGATGGAACGCGAACTGTTCACCCGGGCCATCAAGCTCGCGCAGGGCAATCAGGCGCGGGCGGCGCGGTGGCTGAAGATGTCGCGCCAGACCGTGCGCGAGAAGCTGCAGCACTTCGGGCTGAAGGACGGTCCCGACGACGCGGAATGAATCCGCCTCCCAGCCCGCAACACCGTGGACGACGGGCAAAGGGGGGCGCTGAGCCAGACCGTTTGGCGTCCGCGTTGGAGAATACCAGGCTTGATCCCGTGGGCCGGCTTGGCACTGTGACGCCTCGAACACCGTGGCAACCACCGGCTTAACATTTCGGAGATTTAGATGAGTTCCAATCCATCCAACCCCGCGCGCACCATCGCCATCCTGGGAGCCGGTCCCGCCGCCAGCACGCTGGCCGTCCTGCTCGCGCGCGCCGGCAGGCGCGTGGCGCTGTTTCACAAGCCCAAGGCCGCGCCGCTCATCGTCGGCGAATCGCTCGTGCCCGCCATCATCCCGATGCTGCAACAGCTCGGCGTGGAGGACGAGATTCGCGGCTACAGCGAGCTCAAGCCCGGCGCGACGTTCAACCTGAGCGACGACGTCCGCTTCTCGTTCTTTTTCAAACAGCTCACCGGCAACGTCGCTCGCTACGCCTACAACGTCCCGCGCGAAAAGTTCGATGACACGCTGCTCAACGCCGCGAAACGCGCCGGCGCGAAAATCTTCGAGCTGACGGCGGGCGTGGAACGCGTCGGCACCTCGGACCGCGTGCAGTTGAACGCGGAAACGCTCGCGGCAACGGGAGGCTTCTTTGAAGGCCAGCCGGATTTGATTGTCGATGCCACAGGCCGGTTGCGCCTGCTGCCGAACCTCCTCGGCATCGCGAGCTCGGAAGGACGGCGCAGGGACGTCGCGCTCTTCGCGCATGTGGACAAGACCCTCATCGAGCATGACGGCCACGTCCACACCACGCGGCTCGACCACGGCTGGAGCTGGCGCATTCCGCTGCCGGGACGCGTGTCCCTCGGCATGGTGCTCGGACACGAGCACGCGCAACGCTTTGGTACGACGAAGGAGGAGCGTTACGACAATTTGCTCCAGCAGGATTCGGTGCTACGAACCGTCGCTGGTGGCGCGAAACGCATCACGCCCGTGATGGAATACACCAACTACCAGCTCGTCTCCGAGCGCAACGTCGGCGAGAACTGGGCGCTCGTGGGCGACACGGCGGGCTTCATCGACCCGGTGTTTTCGAGCGGATTGTTCCTCGGCATGAACGGCGCCTTCCTGCTCGCCGACGCGATGCTCAAGGGCACGCCCGATGCGATGAAGCATTACGAGCGCGAGGTGATGCACCATCTCGAAACGTGGCACGAGATCGTGGATTACTTCTACAACGGCCGCCTGTTCACCTGCTTCAAGGTCGGCCAGATGCTGCGCGACACGCTGCTGGTGAAGCTGACCTTCCCGCACATGAACAAGCATCTCGGCCGCATCTTCAGCGGTGCGGCGTCCACCTCGCCCTACAGCGTGGGCCTGCTGCGCTTCGCGATGAAATACGGGCTCAAGGATGAAGACCCGGTAGGGCTGGCAATTCGATGAGAGCCGACGAGCGCGCAAAGCCCCACCGCAGCCGCCGACGTAAGGAGGCGGAGTGTTTGACGCTCGTGAAGTTCCACCTCCTCACGTCGGTGGCTACAGTCCTCATCGCTTCATCAGCTTTCGCAGAAGACCGCACCCAGCCGACCATCGACGGCCTCATCGGCCCGCTCTTCGGCGATCATCATCGCTACATGGCCGAGACGCGCGTCCTCATTCCGCTCGTCCACGAAGATGCCTGGTCGTTGCGCTACCAGCAGAAGGAAACCACACCGGTGCTGCGCGAAGGGTCGCAGACGCAACTGCTCAACCTGCGCAACCAATTCGAAGCCGACTTCCAGTTTGCGGAGAACTTCCGCCTGCTCGGCGTCGCCGGTTATCATCGCACGGCGTTTCAGGATCGCTCCGGCTTGCTCGACGCCTGTGAAGTCGGCCTCGGTCTCGGCTCGCCCATGCGCGCGGAGGTTTCGCGCCTCGAATGGCGCGTGGCCGTCGGCGGATTCGCGCATCGTCGCCGGCTCGATGCGGACTGGTGGAGCGACATTCATCTCGCGTGGCGCGTGTATGGGTTCCCCGAGCGCGAGATGGGCGAAACGAAAGTTCGGCCGTGGCTCAGCTTTGAGGCCGATGTGGA